>JBMSXH010000008.1:0-18450 GCA_049425445.1 Phycisphaerales bacterium
TGGTGATCATCGTGCGCGGCCCGACGCTCTACTCGCTCTATCCCAACCAGCTCGCACCATGGTTCCTGCTGCCCGTGCTCGCCGGTGTGCTCGCACGCACCGTGGCGCCGGGTCGAGAGTCCGACGCCGACGGAGCGCCGCGCCGACCGGATCGGGCGTGGGTCTCGGCGGTGCGCGTGGCCGCGACGACGCTCGTCGTCGGCATGTTCCATCCGCTCTACGCCGCGTTTGCGCTGGTGGCCTGCGGGCCGACGATCGGGCTCGCCGCACTCGTGGCGTGGATCCGATCGAGAAGGCCGCAGGCTTCGTCGCCGTGGCCCGCCACCTGGGCGGCGATCGCGCTGCTGGCCGCGGCGTTGCCGATGCCGCTCGTCGCGAAGATGTGGACCGCGCCGTGGATCGAGGTCTGGTCGAAGGATCGACAGGGACAGATCCGTGCCGCCCAGCGAGCCGGCGACCCGCTGTCGGGCCGGATCCCCATGCCCGGCGAGGACTGGATGCACGAGGCGCCGAACGCCTCGAAGTCCGACGACGATGCCGCTGCGGACGACTCGATCCCCGAGGAGTCGCTGGCCGACGTGCCCGACGAGGCGGGCACCGAAACGGAGCTCGAGGAGGACGAGGAGGATCGCAACGAGCGCGGTGGCGCAGACGCCGACGAAGAGGGCGGGGCGAAGCCCGCCAAGCGATCCGGCACCGGCGCGGTGCTGCCGGTCAAGAAGGCCCCCGGCTTCACGATCGTCGACGGCACCTCGATCTCGCGCACACCCGGCCGAGGCTTCACGGGTGGCTGGTGGCGGGTGTGGACGATGCTCGGGGCGGCGGTGGCGGTGCTGCTGCTTCGCCGCCGGATGGCGCCGATGGTGCTGCTTGGATTCGTGGCGACCGTGCTCGTGGTGATGCTCGTGCCGCCGCTGTGCACGAAGGCGCTGCGCGTGCTGGGATCGCTGTGGATGCTCGAGCGCTTCGAGACGCTTGCGGACGTCCTGTGGATTCCGCTCTCCGCTCCGGCCCTTGCTGCGGTGCTCGAGCCGCTTCTTCGCTGGCGATGGGTGCAGTCGCCGCTCTCGCTGCTGGCGATCCCGCTCGCCTTCCAGCACGGTCACTACGCGTCGCCCTACGACTGGCAGACCTACTGGAATCGCGCCGAGGCCACCGCCGATCAGCGCTTCGGACGCGAGTACCGGCAGGTGGCGCGGCTGCAGCAGGCGCTGCGGCGTTTCATCCCGGCCGGATCGGTGGTCCTCGTCGATCCGTCGTTCGCCGATCGCCTCACCATGCTCCACGACTTCCGGATCGTCGCGAGCCAGCGCTCGAGCACCGGGGTGCCCTTCATGCGCAAGCGCACCCAGGAGGTTCGCCTGATGCTCGACGGGAAGACCCGCGAGGGGCTTCGGGAGGAGCTGATCGCGAGCCACGGCATCGGGCAGCTCGTCGAGCGCGGGGCGCCGCGGGGATGGGTCGAACTGTGGGCCCGGGATCGCTCGCGGTGGGGCGGCTACCTCTTCATCGGCCTCGCGGCCGAGCCCGACTGGAACCGCGTCGCGTGGAAGCGGCTTCGAGATGCCGAACGGATGATGCGGCGCGGGCGTCATGCGATCGCGCGGCCGATGATCGAGGCGGCGCTCGCGGAGATCTCCGACGACGAGCCGGGCGCCGATCTCGCGTGGTTCAGGCTCGGGAACGCGTGCCTGTGGACCGACGACCCCGAGAACGCGATCGGCGCCTACGAGCGGGCGATCGCGATCCGCGCGGGTGACCCCCGCTACGAACTGATGCTCGGCAACGCCCATGTCGATGCCGGCCTCGTGGAGGAGTCGATCGAGCGATTCGAGACCGCCGCGGCGCAGGCCCTCGCGGAGGAGGATCCGAACCTCGCCGCAAGCGCGTGGTTCAACCTCGGCAACACCTACTTCAGGCTCGAGCGCTGGGGCGAGGCGCTCGCGGCCTACGACGAGTCGCTACTCCTGCGTCCGCTGCATCCGCAGGCGCGGTACTGGCGCACCGAGGCGGAGATCGAGTTCCGACGCGAGGCGGCGGGATTGGCGGAGCCCGAGGCTCAGCAGTCGGCGACGGCAGGCCGTCCGGCTCTCGACGGAGAGCAGACGCCTTCGATCAGTCCGACTCCGTAGGCGGTCCACATGCGTCCGCGGACCCGCATGGCCTTTCCGCCGAGCACGCCGGCGGCACGGGTGGCGAGTCCGATGGGGATCCACACCGCGCCCTTCGCCGCGCAGACGACTCCCGCGCGGATCGGACCCTCGAGATCGCGTTCGATGATCGGCACGCAGCGGCCGACGGTTCGAAGCCGCTCGACGAGCCACTTCTCGTTCGCGCGGCGGGGCGGAATCCGCTCGAGCACCGGTGCGTCGTCGGCCCAGACGATTCTCGCGCCGCTTCGCGCAAGGCGCTGGAAGAAGTGGCGATCCTCGCCGAGCCTGAGGAACGAGTCGTCGAACCAGCGATCGAGCCGCTTCGGCAGCGTCGCGTCGAAGAGGATGTTGTTCGTGAACGCCCAGCGGCGAGCGGTGCCGGTCGGCAGGCGAGTTCGGGCGAAGAACTTCCCGTGCTCGATCCACGCCGCGGGTGGCGTCTCGAAGATCGGTTCGACCGGTCCGGTCACGATCTCCGCGCCATGGGCCGCCTTCACCCGAAGCAGCTCCTCGAGCCAGCCCTCCGGCGCCTCCTCGTCGTCGTCGATGAAGCCGACCAGGCCGTGGTCGCCGGCGAACGCGATCGCCGCGGCGAGCCCGCGGTTGCGGGGCGGGGCGATGCCGCGCTGAGGCTCGTCGAGCACCTCGATCGCGAGGCCGGTCCGCTCGGCGATCTCGGCGGCGACGCGACGCGGCGCCGAATCGGCGGGATCGTTGTTGACGACGATCGCGACAAGTCCCGGACGCGCTGCGGCGATCCGCTGACGCGCGAGGCTCTCGAGCGTCTGCGCGAGGCCGTCGGCGCGATGGAGCGTCGAGATCGAGATCGCGATCGGCGGCGTCCGGTCAGCGGCCATGGTGCGTCCGGTACTCCTCGTGCCTGAAGAAGCCCAGCGCGCCGGCGACGAGGCCGCGCGCCTTCGCGAAGTCCTGCAGGCACGCGACGGTCGATCCGGCGAGCCCGCGGGTGGGAAGCCCCGAGAGCAGCCGGAACGGCCCGCGAAGCAGATAGCGCATCGCCAGCCAGAGAAGTCCGGCGCGACTCCGCGTGCCGAGATCGCGCGCGATCCAGGCGTCGGTGGCGCCGATCCGATAGGCCCGCTGCCGAGCCCACGCGACGGTCAGGCGGCTGGAAGGGGTCCACTCGTGGCAGATCGCCTCCCGACACCAGACGATCCTTCGCCCGGCGAGGGCGAGCCGCGTGAAGAGTTGGGTGTCGCTGCCTCCGGTCATCGCGAGACGCTCGTCGAAGCGAAGGCCGGTCTCGCGGAGGGCCCGGGTGGTGACCAGCACGTTGTGGGTGAAGGCGGTCGGCCGAGACGTTCCGCTCGGGAAGTCGAGGCAGTCGAACGCGCCGCTGCGGAGGGCCCAGCGCGGCGGATCGCCGCCCTCGAAGGCCGCGAGGGCCGGGCCGGTGACCGCATCGGCGCCGGTGGTCGAGATCGTGGCGACGAGTTCGCGAAGCCACGACGGATCGACCGTCTCGTCGTCGTCGACGAAGGCGATCGCGTCGAAGCCCCGCGGCGACTCGTCGGCCAGCGCCATCTCGATCACGCGATTGCGGGCGAAGGGAATGCCGAGCCGCGGCTCGAACTCGCGTCGAAGCGGCAGACGACACGGCGGCGGATCGCCCATGCCCGGCGAATCGTCGTTCTCGACGATCAGCACCTCCGCGCCGATCTCCTCGGACTCGAGCGGCCTGGCAAGGTTCCCGGACCATGATGGAGCGGAGAGGTCGAGGCCGTCGAACGATTCGAGCAGCCTTCGAAGCCCCTGCGGACGTCGTCGGGTGATCACGCCGATTGCGATCCGCATGCGAAATCCGTTGCCGGAAAGAGACTTGGGTCGAGTGTACCGTCGAGACTCGTCCTGATCGATCGACCATGAACGACGCCGCGTCAGCCTCCACACGCGAATCGGCCGCAGATTCGGCCGCGCCTTCCGTGGCGCGCGGCGCCCCGCCGCGGGTCTCGATCGTGCTGCCGACCTGCGATCGGCGCGATCAGACGCGACAGTGCGTCGAGAGCCTGCTCGCGCAGACGTTCGACGACTTCGAGATCGTGCTCGTCGACGACGGATCGGCCGATGGCACCGCGGAGGCGATCGAGGCCCTTGCGGCGACTCGGCCCGATCGCGTGGTGCGGGTCCTTCGCAACGAGCGGAATCTCGGGGCCAACGCGAGTCGCAATCGCGGAGTCGAGGCCGCGCAGGGATCCCTCGTCGCGTTCCTCGATTCCGACTGCCTCGCCGATCCGCACTGGCTCTCGAACCTCGTCGGAGTCTTCGACGACCCTTCGATCGGCGCCGCCTCGGGCCTGGTGGAGGACGTGTGCAGCTCGAACCTCTGGGAACTCGCCTTCCGAGGCACGCATCGCCTGCCGCGTCGCGGCGACGCCTCTCGGTTCACCTCCTGCAACCTCTGCGTCCGGCGGGAACTTCTCGACGGCCATGCCTGGGAGGAGGACTTCTCGAACGCCGCGGTCACCGGCGAGGGACGCGCCGACACGAGCTTCTCGGGGCGTTGCGACGAAGAGGGGCTCTACCTCGCGATCCGCGCCGCGGGCTGGAGGGTGGTGGCCGAGCCGTCGGCGAAGCTCGAGCATCGTCATCCCTACTCCGCGCGAAGCCTCGTGCGGCAGGCCTATCACGGCGGCCGGGCCGCCGCGGAACTGGTCTGGAAGTTCAGGCTGCGAGACCGCCTCGACGTCGCGCCCTTCATCGTGGCCCTCGCGGCGCTTCTCGTCTCGGCGCCGCTCGCGCTCCTGCTGCCGTTCCCGTGGTCGCCGTGGATCCTCTTGCTGCCGCTGCCGCCGCTGGCGGCGGGCTGTGCCGCGGTCGCCTGGAACGAGACCGCGAACAAGGGCAAGTCGATCGGCGAGCTGGTGCAGGCGGCGCCGGTGCTCGCGCTCTACTACGCGCTTCGAACGTGCGGCTATCTCTCGCGACGGATCGGGCTCTGGGCCGGCATCGATCCGGTCTCGAGAGTCTCCAAGGGCTCGCTCGGCACCGGGATGCCGCAGCCTTCGCGAGGCGGTGCGCGATGAGCGGGCCGTGGCGATGGGCGCTTCCGCGCGAGGGCGGGATCCATCCGCCGCCTCCTTCGCCGCACTCGCCGCGGGCGGCGTTGCGCGCGCTCCTGTCGACGGGAGCGACGGCCTCGAGGGCGATCGCGTCGAGCGGAGTCCTTCGACCGGCGCGGATGCCGGAGTTCCTGGGGATCGGTGCCCAGAAGTCCGGCACCACCTGGCTGCATGCGAACCTCGCGACGCATCCGGAGGTCTTTCTGCCCGAGGCGAAGGAACTGCACTGGCTCGACTGGAACTGGCACCGCGGGCCGCACGCCTACGCCGAGTGGTTCCGTTCGGCCGGGGCGCGGCTCGCGGGCGAGATCACGCCGGCCTACGGGATCGCGCCGACGACGCGGATCGACGCCGCGGTGCGGCTCATGCCGGGGGTCAAGGTGATCTACCTCCTGCGAGATCCGATCGAGCGGGCGTGGTCGCAGGCGGTCATGAATCTCGAGCGCTACGGCACCGGGCTCGGGTCGGAGGCCTCGCTGCTTGCCCATCTGGGAAGCGAACCGGTGATCGAGCGAAGCCGGCACAGTCGCGCGATCGATCGATGGAGCGCGTTCGTGCCCGAGGAGCGGACCTTCCTCGGGTTCTTCGAGGAGATCGCCGACGATCCGGCGGCCCTGCTCGAGCGAGTGCTTCGGTTTCTGGGCGTCGATCCGAACCCGTCGGTCGAGTCTCCGCTTCGCAGCGTCGTGAATCGCGGCGAAGGCACGCCGATGCCCGACGCGGCCCGAAGCCTGCTCGTCGATCGGCTTGGCGACGAGCTCGTCGAACTTGATCGGCGCTTCGGCGGTCCGGCGACCGCGTGGCGAAGGCGGTGGCTCGGATGACGCGAGAGACCGCGCCAGACCTGCGGCTGCGTCTCTACCGGATGCGCGAATCGCTGCGGCAATCCCTGAGGGCGATGCGTTCGACGCCGCATGCGGATCCGATCTTCGTGCTCGGGACGCAGAAGTCCGGAACCTCCGCGATCGCGGGCCTTCTCGGAATCGCGACCGGGCTTCGGGCCACGATCGATCTGCAGCGGGATCTGGCATCGCCGCTGGCGCCGATGGTCGCGCGAGGCGAGCGAAGCTTCCGGCGATTCGTTCGCCATCACGCGGAGGCCTTCGCGAACCCGATCGTCAAGGACCCCAACCTCACCTTCCTGCTGCCGCACCTTCTCGAGCGCTGGCCCGACGCGCGGATCGTCTTCGTGCGCCGAGATCCGGTGCAGACGGTGCGCAGCGTGCTGGATCGACTCGGGATCCCCGGCGATCTCGCCTCGATCGACGAGGCGTCGATCGAAGCGGTGCCGCCCGGCTGGCGTTCCGTGCTCGACAGCCGCTGGTGCGAGCGTTCGTCTCCGGGCGGCGAGCCGGATCGGCCGCGACTTCACTACGTCGAGGAACTCGCCCGTCGGTGCCTGCTCTCGGATCGGATCTGCGATCGGGCGATCGCGGAGCGTGCGGGGCGGACGATCGAGCTGCGCTACGAGTCGTTTCGCCGGTCGAAGGCCGCGTCGATCGAGGCGCTTGCCGAACGTCTCGGACTCGAGGTTCGGGATGCCGAAGCGCTTCGCGAGGCGGTCGATCGACCGTTCCAGCCCGCCGGGCGTGCCGCCGCCGTCGAGCCGGAGGTCTTCTTCGGTGCCAACCTCGCGAGGTTGCGCCGAGTCGCGGGTCTCGAGGGATCGGAGCGTCCGCGATGAAGGTGCTAGTGGTCTGCGGCGGATATCCGCTTGCTTCAGAGACCTTCGTGCGCGACCAGTGCACCGGGCTCGTCGAAGCCGGATGCGACGTCGAGGTGCTCTCCCTTCGGATCGGAGACGGCACGCCGTTCGATGGCCGGGAGACGAACCTCGGGCTCCCCACTCGAACCCGTCGCGCTCGCCTCGATCGACCGCTGCTGGCGCGGCTTCTTCGCGTGCCCGATCGATTCGTGCGGCTGTTCCTGCAGAATCCACGCGCCGCCTGGGGAAGCGTCGCGCCCAAGCGAGGCTGGAGAGGATGCTCCGGTCAGCTGCTCGAGGCCGCGGCGGCGCTCGGGTTCGACGGCGTGCCGCATCGATACGACGCGATCCACTGCCAGTTCGGCCCGAGCGGCGTGATGGCATCGCAGCTGCGTCGCGCCGGCGTGGTCGAAGGCCCGATCTCCGTCGCCTTCTATGGATACGACATCACCCGCGAGCCCCGCCTGCGGGGACCGGGTCTCTACCGCGAGCTCTTCGAGGACGCCTCGGTCATCCTGCCGAACTCCGAGTGCCTCGCCGGGCTGCTCCGCGAGGCTGGAGCACCGCCGGAGAAGGTCGTGGTGCATCGGCTTGGCATCGAGGTGGCGCGGTTCACGGAAGTCGATCGGTCTTCCCGCGATCCGCAGGCGCCGTGGCGGGCGATCGCGGTCGGACGGTTCGTCGAGAAGAAGGGCTTCGAGTTCCTGATCCGCGCGGTGGCGGCGGCCGGAGACCGAGCCGGTCCGCTCGAGGTGACGCTGATCGGCGACGGTCCGCTTCGGCCGGGGCTCGAGCGGCTTGCGTCCGATCTCGGGGTGACGGACCGGGTGCGATTCATCGGGTGGCTCTTCCGCGAGGGGATGCCGCAGGCGATGGCGGACGCCGACTGCATGGTGGCTCCGAGCGTCACGGCGGCCGATGGCGACATGGAGGGCTTGCCGCTGGTCATCGTCGAGGCGATGGCGACCGGGCTTCCGGTCATCGGCACCCGTCACAGCGGGATCCCCGAAGCGGTGCTCGACGGCCAGAACGGGGTGATCGTGGAGGAGCGGGACGTGGAGGGCCTCGCCGACGCGATCGTGGCGATGGCGGATTCGTCGAGACGGATCCGATTCGGTCGACGGTCCCGAGAACTCGCCTGCGAGCGGTTCGATCACCCCAAGTTGATCAATATGCTTCTCGGACGATTTCGGCGTGCCACGCTCGACGGCTGATCACGAGTCGAAACACGCGGGACCCATGGTCCATTCACTGGTTCGCCAACTCCGTTCAGACGCTGCATTTCCGGCTTTCTCTCCCGATTCGCGACCTTTGGTTTGCGGGACGGGATTTCTGACTTACGTTCGTGCTGGAAATTTCTCGCCGCCCGCCGTTCAAACCTGGTCGTCCCTCGGGGAGCCGGGCGGGTGAATCCCAAGGTCTGAGAGAAAGGTTGTCATGAAGCACTCGCTCGTCATCGCCAGTGGAATTCTCCTCCTTGCCGCCTCGCTCGCCTCGGCTGATGCAGGCCGCAAGGGTCGCACGGATGCGCCGGTCGCCCCGATCACGAAGGAAGCGCCTGTCAGCCGCGAGTCTCGTCAGCTTCCTCGCAACGACGATTTCCGGGCCGGCAGCTCGCGGCTCGCGGCGCTGGCCGGCACGAGCCCCTCGTCCTGCCCGAATCCGGGCGCGAATCCGGTGACGAGCAACGCGAGCGGCGACCTCTCGGTCGGCGGCATCGCCTGCGGTGGCGGCGGCATCACCACCGCGAACACCTACGCTCGCATCTTCACCCAGTCGCAGCTGGGGACGGCCTACACCGTCAACTGCATCAACTTCGGCGTCCTCAACACCGGCAGCCCGCTGCCGGGCACGGTTGCCCTCTGGCGCGATCCCTCGGGCGGCAATCCGTCGATCGCCGAACTTCAGCTCATCGCCTCCTACGAAGTGAACCTGACCACCGGCGCCGAGCAGTTGCTTTCGGTCTCTGGTGATCCGGTCTGCATCGAGATCGGCGCGAACGAGACGCTCGTCGTCACCCTCGACTACCCCGCGAGCAACGACGGCTTCTGCACCTTCACCGGTGGCGTGGCCGCCTCGAGCCCGACCTACATCTATGCGTCGGCCTGCGGCCTCACCGATTTCGCCAACCTCGCCTCGATCGGGTTCCCCAACAACCAGTGGTACGTCGAACTGTCGGGCGACTTCGGCTGCGGCGACGGCGTCATCGGCGACCTGAACGCCGACGGCATCGTCAACGGCGCCGACCTCTCGATCCTGCTCGGTGCCTGGGGTTCCAGCGACCCGATCGCCGACCTGAGCGGCGACGGCGAGGTGGGTGGTGCCGACCTCTCGATCCTGCTCGGCAACTGGACCTCCTGATCGATCCTCCGGGTCTCCTCGAGTCCGTCTCCGACTCCATCGACGAGCCGGCCGAAAGGTCGGCTCGTTGTGTTCGGGGGTCTGGTGTGGATCCCTCGGGCCGGGCGCAGCGGATTGCCCGCATCGCGCCCGTTCTCGGCGGATCCGGCGAGCCTTCCGGTGGGAGCCGGGGGTTGCCGATGTAGTCTGTCCCGTCTCCCGAGTCCGGGAGGCGGGTCCCGCAGGAGTTCTCCGATGCCCACGCTCGCGACCGATCGCCGCTCCGCACCCCGTCGAGGCTTCACCCTGACGGAGCTCATGGTCGTCATCACGATCACTCTCATCGTGGTGGCACTCGTGATCGTCGCGACCGGCAAGGTGGTCGACCTGACCCGCACCATGCGCTGCATGGGCCATCAGCGGCAGCTCGCGGTCGGCTGGACCACCTACGCCACCGACAACAACGGCCGGATCGTGAGTCCCCGCACGGATCCCTTCTGCACGGCGAACATCAACACCGGCTGCGGCAACATCAGCCCCAGCTCCTATCAGCCGTACACCTCGAACGTGAACATCCAGAACCAGTGCTGGGTGAAGAGCTGGGGATCGAACATGAACCCCAACGGCACCGAGAAGCGGCAGGCGATCGAGACCGGCAAGATGTATCCCTACGTGGGCGACCTCGAGGTCTACCGGTCGCCGAACGATCCGAGCGGGACCACCGACTTCGACACGATCCAGCCGTCGGGAAGCCCGAAGCGTCGCATCCGAAGCTACGCCCTCAACGCCTTCCTCGGGTGCAACGTCCCCGACGACCTCGGCGACTACGGCGGATGGGCCTGCAACTTCAACTCGTGCGAGCCGGGGCTCGGCTTCAACGTGCGAAGCTTCGAGACGCTGACCCTCTCGCAGGTGCCCCGCCCGGGCCAGACGATGCTCTCGATCGTCGAGGACGACGGCGTGGGCTACAACAACCAGGGCTGGATCATCGATCCGCTCAAGCCTCGGTGGATCGACTGGCCGGCCTTCTGGCGGCCCGAGGCGATCACGATGGCCAACGCCGACGGCTCGACGGAGTACTACGCGATGGCGGACGAGACGCTCGTCACGCTGATCGAGACCTTCGGCCACAACTACACGCAGAGTCCCAACACCGTCTGCGCGTGGGAGCAGCCGGCCCTGCAGGGCAGCCGCCAGGACTGGTGGTTCTTCCGCGAGAAGCTGTTGCCGGGCGTGATCCCGAGCCCTTGACCGATCGTCACACGCCGATCGGACGGCTTGCGAGTTCCGCGACGAGTCCCGAGAGCTCGAGCGGGCGGAGACCCCGAGCGTCGATGCCGACGTCCGAGGAGCGCCCTTCGTCTCGAAGTGCGCCGTGGCAGTGCCCGTAGAGATGCACGGCGCCCTTGAGGCGGCCCTGCCAGGTCCGCAGCGGATAGTGGCAGCAGACGATGCGAAGGCCCGCGTCATCCTTCCACGAGGGCAGTTCGTGGACCGCATCGAAGATCGCCCGGAAGTCCTCCCGATCGATCGGATCGTGATTGCCCGCGACGAGCTCGATCGTGCGGCACCGCAGCCGCCGCCGGATCGACTTCGCGAACTCCACGAGGTCGCGCTTCGGCCGGATCGGCCCGGTGAAGTCGCCGAGATGCAGCAGCTGATCGTCGGGCCCGACGACCTCGTTGATCGCGTCGATCAGCGCCTCGTCCATCGCCGTGACGTTCGCGAACGGCCGCTTGAAGAGGCCGATCGCCTCGGCATGCCCGAAGTGGGTGTCGGCGGTGACGAAGGTGCGAGGAGCCGCCATGGAAAGGGTCGCCGTCGTGGGTTCAGATCGGCGTCTTGAAGCCCATCGCCCGCACGGCGCACCATCCGACGAGGCCTTCGAAGAGCATGAACGCGCCGCCGCAGCACGCGGCGATGCCGCCGATCAGGAGCGCCGCGTTGCGGTTGGAGGACTCCGGCGCGGAGGTGGAGGCGTCCGGCTCGCCGCCGAGGAACATCGGCGCCGCGAGCAGCGCGAGACCCACGAGCAGCGTGACCGCCCCCGCGATCGTCCGGATCGAGCGTCCGCGTCGGTCGATGTTGCAGGCGAAGGCCATGGCGGTCGAGGGAGTGGCGATCACTCCGGCGCGTCGCCGGAGATCTCCGTCGCGAGCGTCGGCTGGATTCGGCCCATCGCGTCGAGCTGCGCGGCGTAGGCGATGCCGCCCGCGGGCGTCGGCACGCTGCCGGAGAGGATCTCCCGCGGCGAACGCCCGCTGTAGACCTTGTTGTTGAGCTTCTCGTCGATGGTGATGCCGAGGCCGCCGACCATCGCGCCCACGAACAGCCCGCCGGTCTTCGAGTAGCTGTAGACGCTCGGGACGGGGAGATTCTGGTAGTTCGCCTGCGCCGCGTTGGGGCCGGCGACCGCCGCGGCGCCCATGAGCGGGTAGGCGTCCTGCGAGAGGATCCGCTCGATCACCTGCTCGTCGTTCAGGACGAGCACCACCTGCCGGCCCTCGCCGCCGATCTGGACGCCGAGGCTGCCGGCGATCACCGACATCGCCAGCGGCGCCGACCACCGGCCATCTCCGAGATTGCGGACGAGCGTGCCGCCGCCGCCCTCGAATCCGATGCCGGCGGCGATGTTCACCGTGTCGAGCACGAGGATCGCCTTCGATTGCCGGACGACCGCCGCGGGAATCGGCGGGTCGGCGATGGACAGGTCGCGAAGGACCTGACGATCGTTGGCGAGGCGGTTGGTCATGTCGCCGGCGCATCCGGCGAAGAGCGTGGCGGTCGCGACGATGGCGAGCGCGGGGAAGGCCAGGGTGTTTCGGCTCATTCGACTCCTCCTTGAGTGCTCGGCACGCTAACGGCGAGGCGAAGGCGGGGCAACCGCCCCGGACTCTCAGATGAACCGCCAGAGCGCCGACTCGAGAACCTCCTGCCGGCCGGAGCGAAGGACCGGCTCCGCCGAGGCGCGGGCGTGGTCGCGAAGCGAGGCGAGGCTCGCCTCGCCGGACTCGATCGATCGCCCGAGCGGACCGTCCCACCCGGCGTAGCGCTCCGAGACGAATCGGGCGAGGCGGCCGTCGGCACGGATCGCCGCGGCGACGAGCAGCCCCCGCGCGAAGGCGTCCATCCCGGCGATGTGGGCGTGCACGAGATCGATCGGCTCGAAGGAGCCGCGTCGGCGCTTGGCGTCGAAGTTGAGGCCGCCGTCGGTGAAGCCGCCCATCGAAAGGACCTCGAGCATCGCCTTCGCCGCCTGCATCGGGTCGGTCGGGAAGCGGTCGGTGTCCCAGCCGGCGTGCTCGTCGCCGAGGTTCGCGTCGATCGAACCCAGCGCTCCCGCGGCGGCGGCGACGCGCAACTCGTGCTCCATCGAGTGCCCCGCGAGCGTCGCGTGGTTGGTCTCGATGTTCAGCTTGAACCGCCCCGCGAGCCCGTGCTCGCGGAGGAACGACAGGCAGATTGCCGCATCGAAGTCGTACTGGTGGATCGAGGGTTCCTTCGGCTTGGGCTCGATGAAGAGCGAGCCGCGGAAGCCGATCGAGTCCGCGTGCGCCGCCGCCAGCGAGAGGAACCGCGCCAGATTCCGCTGCTCGCGGGCGAGGTCGGTGTTGAGGAGCGTCGAGTAGCCCTCGCGCCCGCCCCAGAAGACGTAGCCGCTGCCGCCGAGGCGAAGGGTCGCCTCGAGGGCGCTCGCGACCTGGGCCGCGGCGCGGGCGAAGACCTCCGGCGAGTCGCTTGTCGCGGCGCCGTGCACGTACCGCGGATGGGAGAAGAGGTTCGCGGTGCCCCACAGGGTGCGGATGCCGGTCGACTTCTGGAGCGACTCCGCGTGCGAGACCGCCGCGTCGAGCAGGCGCTCGCTCTCGGCGACGCTCGCGCCCTCGGGCGCGATGTCGCGATCGTGGAAGCACCAGAAGCCGATCGAGAGCTTCGAGAGCAGTTCGAAGAACGCGTCGAGCCGGGCGCGGACGAGATCGAGCGGATCGGTCAGGCCACGCTCCCAGGGCATCGCCGCAACCGCGTCGCCGAAGGGATCGCCAAGGCCGTTTCGCATGGTGTGCCAGAAGCACGAGGCGAAGCGGAGGTGATCCCGCATCGGCCTGCCTTCGACGATCCGATCGGCGTCGTAGTAGCGGAAGCAGAAGGGCTGATCGCTGTCCGGGCCTTCGTAGCGGATGGTCGGGAGGTCGGGAAAGTGGGTCGACGTCGTGGGACTCATGGCCGGGAGGGTACGTTGTCGCGACGCAGCGGGCGACGCGGAACGGCGCCTGCGTCGAATCGAACCGATCCCCGCGCATGCACGATCCGTCGACGATCCTCGCCATCGCTTCGCCGCCGGGAGCCTCGCCTCGGGGGCTGCTTCGCGTCAGCGGCGAGTCGGCGTTCGACCTGCTCGATGCGGTGCTCGTCGAGCCTTGCCGGCGCCGGCGAGGCGCGTGCTTCGTGCGGCTTCGGAGCACGCCCGAGGTCGGAGGCGAACTTCCCGCGACGCTGCTCCTGATGCCCGGGCCGCGGAGCTTCACCGGCGAGGATGTCGCGGAACTCGCGGTGCCCGGAAACCCCGTGCTTCTGAGGCTCGTCGAGGTGGCGCTGCTTGCCGCGGCGGAACGGTCGGGATTCGCGGCGCGGCGCGCGGGCCCCGGCGAGTTCACGGCGCGGGCGTTCCTGCGCGGGCGTCTCGATCTTGCCCAGGCCGAAGGCATCGCCGCCTCGATCGCGGCGGCCAGCGACGCGGAACTCGCCGCCGCCGCCTCGTTGCGTGATGGGCGGCTCTCCCGCGAAGGGCTCGCCGCCGCCGACGCGATGTCGTCGCTGCTCGCGCGGCTCGAGGCGGGCATCGACTTCGCCGACGAGGAGGACGTCGTCTCGATCGAGGCCCGTGTGCTCGACGACGCGCTGGGCTCGCTCGCGGCGAGCCTTGAGCGACTCGCCGCGTCGCGGGAGGGGCTCGAGGCGACCGGCGAGGCGCCGAGGATCGTGCTCGTCGGTCCGCCCAACGCGGGCAAGAGTGCGCTCTTCAATGCGCTCCTCGGACGCGAGCGCACGGTCGTCTCGCCGATCGCGGGAACGACCCGCGACGCGATCGCCGAGCCGCTTCGGATCGCATCGAACCGCGGCGCCTTCGACGTGCTGCTCGTCGATCTTGCCGGTCTCGGCGACGCGATCGACGCCCTCGACGAGATGGCGCAGGCGCGAAGCCGCCGTGAGATCGCCGAGGCGACGGTGAGGCTTCGATGCCATCCCGCCGATGGCGGCGAGCCTTCGCCGGCCGGCGAGGGCGAGATCCTGGTGATCACCAAGGGCGACCTGCTCGCGGGGCGAGGCGCATCGGAAGGCGGCGCGATCGTCACGAGCGCGATCGATCGCCGCGGGCTTCAGGCGCTTCGCGAGGCGATCACGCAGCGGCTGGGCGAGCAGGGGAGCCTTCGGATGCTCGCCGCCGCGGCGGCAAGGCATCGAGCGGCGCTCGTCGAGGCGTCGGCTCGCGTGGCCGAGGCGCGGGCGCTGCTTGCCGGCGCCGCTCCCGGCGAAGGGGCCGCGGAACCGGAACTCGTCGCGGCAAGCCTTCGCGGCGCGCTCGAGGCGCTCGAGTCGATCGCGGGACGGTTCGAGCCCGACGACGTGCTCGGCCGGATCTTCGCGAGCTTCTGCATCGGGAAGTGAGCCGACCGACGGTCGCGGTGCTACTTGCGGTCCTTGAACTTCTTCTGCTTCGCGGCGCGGTCCTTCTCGGCCTGTCGCTGCTTCGCCCGCTCGAGCGCCTCGGCGTAGAGGCGGCCGAGCTTGTCGCGGGTCTTGCCCGGCGCACGCCCCTGGGCATCGGGCGCCGCCTGCGGGAGGCTGTCGAGGTGGGCGATGCGACGGCGGACCGCGCGGCTCTCGACGATGCCGATGCAGCTCGAGGTGAGGATGTAGAGGGTGAGCCCGCTCGGCGCCGCGTAGAGCATGATCGGGAACATCACGACCATCATCACCTTCATGATCTTCTGCTGCTGAAGCTGCTCCTCGGTCATCGTCGCGGTGGTCGGCGGCGCCATGTACTTCTGCTGGAACCAGAAGACGAGGCCCATGAGGAGCGGCAGCACGTTGATGCCCTTCAGCGTGAAGAGCCACAGGTCGATCGGCTGCGGGAAGAGGAAGAAGCCGTCCGGAGCGCTCAGGTCGCCGAGGAAGCCCCATCCGCCCGCGAGCTGGAAGACCCCGAAGAACGCCGGCTGCTGGCGCAACTCGAACGCGAAGAAGAGCATCGCGTAGAGGGCGATCCAGATCGGCATCTGCAGGAACATCGGAAGCATGCCGCCGAGACAGCCCGCGGGGTTGACGCCCTTCTCGCGGTAGAGGCGCAGCTGCTCCTGCTGGAGCTTCTTGGGGTCGTCGCGGAACTTCTTCTGCAGCGCGTCGAGCTCCGGCTTCAGCTCGGACATCTTCTTGCCGAACCGCGACATCTGGATCTGCGAGCGCCGAGTGAGCGGGTGCAGGAGGCCGCGGACGACGAGCACGAGCAGCACGATCGAGATCGCCCAGTCGAAGGCGATGTAGTCGTGGATGAAGGTGAGGAAGACGACGAGGAGGTTCGCGAGCCACGCGAAGGTGCAGATCGTGCAGCAGGAGTTCATCACGTAGGTGATGAGTCCGCCGAGGCTCATGGCCGAGTAGGGCTCGAGGTCGATCAGCACGTCGCGTTCGAGCGGGCCGGCATACACCCCGAGATCCCACGACGCCTCGCCGCCCGCCGCGATCGTCTTGGCGGGGCCCTGCAGCAGGCTGAAGACGACCTCGCCGGTGTCGCCGAAGCCCAGCTGCGTCATCACCGTCTCGACGCTCGAGGAGAGGTTCTTCGAGGTCGATCCGGGCGGGGCGTAGGGCGCGTAGACCGCAAGCGAGAAGTAGCGGTTGGTCGAGCCGAACCAGGAGATCTCGAGGCTCTCCTCGCGGCTCGCGAGGTTCGGCCAGAGCGAGAAGTCGTTCTCGCGGATCCGGTCGACCACGTCCTTCCGCTCGTACATCTGCCCCGAGGCGAGCACGATCGACTGGCTCGGGTCGCGGGCGGGCGGCATGAGGTAGCCGAAGTGGAAGCGACGCACCTCGATGTAGCTGTCGCGGTCGGGATCGAGATCGCCCGGCCCGTAGTGCTGCCAGGTCACCGAGAGTTCGCGGCCCGAGAGGTTGCGGGCCCGCTGCTCGAGCTTCAGGCGGTAGCCGTCGGTCGGACCGTCGCCGATCGAGTACCGGCGCTCGACCTCGAGCACCGCGGCGCCGTCGGCATCGCGGATGACGCTTCGAAAGAGTCCCGGCTCGATCTCCGACCACACGTCGCCGAAGAGGCCGACCGCCTCGCCGTCGATGGTGATCGTCCGCATGGCCAGCAGCGGCACCTCGAAGACCTGCTCGCCGCCGGCGAGCTTGCCGAGGGTGGTGAGCTGGTAGCGGTCGGATTCGGGCGGCATCGGCGCCGCGTCGGGCGTGCCCTTCTCGACCGCCCGCGCGTGCGCGGCGGCGAGACGCTTCTCCAGCGCGGTACGCCAGTAGTCGCTGAAGACGATGCGATCGATGCCGGCGCCGGTCGGAGCGAAGTCGATCCGGTAGGGGTGCCTGTCGGGATCGAGCGAACCGAGCGGCGTGGGCGCGGAGATCGGTGCTCCGGACGGCGCGGCGACGAGTCCGCGGGGACCGGACTCCGCAGCAGGCTTGGAGGCGGTCGCAGCGGCCTCGCCGGCGGCACCATCGGAACTCGCGGGCGTCGCGCCGGCGACCTCGGCCCCTGCCGACTGGGCAGGAGCCGTCGTCGCGGCGTCGTTCGCCACGGCCTCGGTCGCCGCCTCGGTCGCGGCGTCCTCGATCTGCGTCGCGGTCGGTCGCTTGCCGCCGGTCACCACAAGCAGGAAGACGAGCGTCGCGCCGGCGGCGGCGATCAGCGGGAACACGATCCTTCGGGTCTTGGGATTCATGGTCGGATTCGAGGCGGGGAAACGGCGCGAATCGCCGGGTGGTGTCGGTGGGAGCGATCGATCCGGTCGAGGCGGCCGAAGGGGATCATGGCCGCGACGCCGTCAGCGGCCTTCGAGCAGGCGATCGCCGAGCCAGTCGTTGAGCTGGGGGATCGAGTGGATCTTCTCGACGGTTCGCTGGACGTCGTACTCGCATCGGAGGAACTCGACGCTCGGCTCGCCGTCGCCGGTCGTGAGGATCGCGTAGCTCGCCCGGGGATCGAAGTCGCGCGGCTGGCCCACCGATCCGGGGTTGATCACCACCTTCTGCCCGGGCTCGAGACGGAAGACGTTCTCGAACTCGGCGGGGCGGAGGAAGTCGGGGTCGTCGATGAAGACGCCCGGCACGTGGGTGTGGCCGACGAGGCAGGCGCGATCGAAGCGATCGAAGATCTGCTCCATCTTCGCGGGGCTGTTCTGCGCGTCGTCGGGGAAGAGGTACTCGTTGATCGGGCGCCGCGGCGTGCCGTGCACGCAGAGGAAGGTGTCGTCCATGAGCACCCGGACCCGGAGGCGGTTGAGGTAGTCGAGACGCCGCCGACCGTTCTCGGGGTCGGTGCGGGCGCTCGCCTCGATCTGCTCCCGGCTCCAGTAGGCGGCCTGCTCGGCGGCGGCGTTGAAGTTGGTCGGCTCGTAGAGCACCCCGAAGTCGTGGTTGCCCATCAGGCACCACTCGCACCGCTTGGCGACGAGGTCGACGCACTCGACCGGGTCGGGTCCGTAGCCCACGACGTCGCCGAGGCAGACGATGCGATCGACGCCTCGCGCGTCGAGGTCCGCGAGGACGGCCTCGAATGCCGCGAGATTCGCGTGGATGTCGCTGATGAGGGCCGTCCGCACTCGGATCTCCGGGGAAGCGGCGGATGCTAACGGAGCAGGGTCCCCCGTCAAAAGTCGCGGCGAATCGGCGGCGTCGCATCGATAGAATGCCGCCCCCCGCAGGCGGAAGAGGCCGCCGGCCGGGCGGAGCGATGCCCTCGTGAGCGAGACCAAGACCCCCACGCCGTCCAAGCACTTCGACCTCATCGTGATCGGCGGCGGCCCAGGCGGCTACGTCGGGGCGATCCGCGCCGCGCAGATGGGGCTGAAGGTCGCCTGCATCGAGCGGGACAAGCTCGGAGGGGTGTGCCTCAACTGGGGCTGCATCCCGACGAAGGCGCTCCTCCACAACGCCGAGCTCT
>JBMSXH010000009.1:0-18042 GCA_049425445.1 Phycisphaerales bacterium
GTCCGACTCCGCGGAGGCCACGACCGGCGGTGCGGCCGCCACCGTCACCACATCGGCCAACGCCGTCGAGGCGGGTCGAACTGGCGTGTCATCGCGAATCCGCCCCGACTCGGAGGAAGCGGAAGAAGCCACCGGCTCGCTCGATTCAACCACCACCAGCGGCGCACGGTCCGCCGATGCCGCGCCGTCGGGACCGGTCCAGGCGTAGTAGCTGCCCACCGCCGCGAAGGCGAGGAACACGATCACCAGCAGTCGCCGAAGCCCGCGCGAGAGCGCCGCCATCGGCGTGCGCGCCGCAGGCGTTGTGCGTCGGTACTGTCGATCCGCTCGTCTCGGGTCGTGGCTTCGCATCGTTCAGGCGGGGACGATTCCAGTCTCGCTGCCGACGGGCTCCTCGACGGGACGGCCGCCCGGATGCCGACGATCCCACACCAGCGGCGCCGCGATCGCCACCGAGCTGTAGGTCGCGAAGAGCAGACCCACGAGGAAGGTGAACGCGAACGGACGGATGCCGGTGCCGCCGAGCCAGTAGAGGATCGCCGCGGTGACGATGGTCGTGCCGCTCGTCAGCACCGTGCGGCTGAAGGTCTGGTTGATCGCGAGGTTGACCGCGCTTCGCGACGCGTACGACAGCTTGCCGCGATTCTCGCGGATGCGGTCGAGGATGACGATCGTGTCGTTGAGGCTGTATCCGATGATCGTGAGCAGACCGGCGACGACGTTGAGGTCGATGCGGAACTCCTCGAGGCGGATCGAGGCGCCGAACAGGGTCGGCGCGACCTTGAGCGACAGGGCGAGCGCCCCGAGGCACATGCAGACGTTGAAGCAGAGCGCCGCGATCGCGGCAGCGGAGTACCGCAGCGATCCGAACCTCGCCCAGATGTAGATGAGCATGCCGATGAGGCTGAGGATGACCGCCACGACCGCGCTGGCCGCGAGGTTCTCCGCGACCTTCGGCGAGAAGCTGCTCACCTGGTCGAGGCTCGGCGGTCGCGTCAGCGCCGCATCGACGAGCGCCCACTCGATCGCCGCGAGTTCGCGGTCCCAGACGTCGAACTCGACCTCGAAGGCATTGAGGTCCGGATCGTCGACGAGCACCGCCACGCTGCGATAGCCGGCCCCGGGATCGGCCGCGTTCGCGGGGGCCAGACCGACCACCTCGAACCGGCGCCCCGCCGCGGCCCCGTAGTCGGGCTGCGTGCGCATGCGCTCGATCCGGGCCGTGGCGTCGGCGAGCCCGATCGGAGGCTCGATGCCCTCGACGAGCACCGCCACGCCACCGCGGAAGTCGTCCACGTTTCGGGAACTCGCGTCGGCGCGACGAATCGTCTCGCCGAGCGTCGATCGCTCGATCGGGAACGTGCGTTCGGCGTGCTGTCCCTCGCCGGCCCCGTCGAAGTGCACGGGGCGCACCACGTCGAGGTCGTCGCCGAACTCCTCGACCACCGCCGCGACGATGGTGGCGGTGATGGCCTCGTCGTCGCCGGCCTGCGGCGGATTGGCCACCTTGATCGTGAAGCTCGACGCTCCGAACTCCGGCGTCGTCTCGCCGACGGTGAGCACCTTCGCCGAGGCGAGCTCGGCGAGCACCGGATCCGACGCTCCCGCTCCGATCGCCTGGATGCGGCTCTCGACGTCGGTGCGCTTCAGGATGCGGCGAGCGTCGCCCTCCGACTTGGTGGTCATGGTCAGGCTGACGCCGCCGCGGAACTCGGTCTCGAGCATGTCGCGTCCGGTGCCGAAGAAGAGCACCAGTCCGAGCACCGCCAGGATCGCGCTGCCCGGCACGAGGATCGCCCGCCAACGGACCCAGTCGATCCGCGGCTCGAGGGCACGGTGGATCGCCGGGAAGACGGTCGCGAGCATCGGCAGCGACTTCGCTCGGAGGACGTCGACGTAGAACGCGAAGAAGGTCCGCGTGGCGAAGAGCGCCGTGAAGAGGGTCGCCAGCACGCCGATCGAGAGGGTGAGGGCGAAGCCCTTCACCTCGGTGGCGGCGGTCTGATAGAGCACGAAGCAGACGATGAGGTTCGTGATGTTGCCGTCGAGGATCGCGCTCAGGGCCTTGCCGTAGCCGAGACGCACCGCGTCGCGAAGCTTCTCGCCGTGATTGACGATCTCCTCGCGGATGCGCTCGTAGATCAGCACGTTGGCGTCGACCGCCATGCCGATGGTGAGGGCGATGCCGGCGAGGCCGGGCAGCGTGAAGGTGCCGTCGATCATCGCCATCACCCCGAAGATGATGATGCCGTTGAGGAGCAGCGCGATGTCGGCGACCAGCCCGGCGAGGAAGTAGTAGCCGAGCATGATGAAGGCCACCACGACCACCGAGAGCGCGACCGCCTCGAGGCCGATCACGAGGTTCTCGCGGCCGATCGAGGGACCGAGCACGTTGACCGCGATCGGTTCGGGGCTGAGGCGGGCCTCGAGAGCGCCGGCGGCGAGCACGCGGATCAGGTAGTTGACCTCCTCCTCGCCGTAGTTGCCGGTGATCTGCCCGGAGTTCGAGATGCGGCTCTGCAGCGTCGGTGCGCCGTAGACCTTCTCGTCGAGGACGATCGCCATGTTCTCGCCGATGTGCGGCCCGGTCAGGCGTCCGAGCGCTGCCGCGCCGCCCTGATCCATGCTGAAGGCGACCGCGGTCCGACCGAGCTCGTCACGGGTCCGGCCGGCGCTGCGGATCGACCACGGACGATCGCCGCCGTGGGTGAGGCTCCGCTGCGGCGTCGTGTAGAGCAGGACGTAGTAGCGGCCGTCGCGCTCCGCGGCGGCGAGGTTCCGCCGGGCGAAGAACGCGGCGGGATCGGCCTGCAGCGACGCAAGCTGCGCGTCGTCCTCGTACCACTGCTTGAGGTCGTGGATCTCGAACCACTTCGCGACGAGGCTGTCGGTGTTGCGGGGTCCGCGCTGATCGAGCTGCTCCCGCATCAGATCGACGTTGACGCCCTCGGGGCTGCGCGGATCGACGCCGATGCGGAACTCGAGCACGCCCGCGCCGCGAAGCAGTCGCTTGAGGTCCTCGGGATCGTCGAGCCCGGTCCGCTGCGAGGCGTAGGCGTCGTACGCCGCGACGAGTTCGTCGAAGCGAACACCCTGGCCGGGGAACTCCGCGGCGACCGCGGCGAGGGCCTGCTCGCGCGGCGACGGATCGCGGACGAGCGATCCGTCGGGGTTGGTCATGCGGTTGCCCGCGGCGTCGAGGGCGGGCGGCCCCTGCGTCTCGAGGGCGAGGATGCGAAGCACCCGCGACTCCGGAAGCTGGCGGAGCAGACGGGCCCGCAGCCGGTCGTAGCGGATCTCCGCATCGACGATGCGATCCTCGATCGCGGAGATCGCCGACGGGTCGGCCTGCTCGAGCGTGGCCTGCTGCAGCTCGAGCCGCGCCTCGCGAAGGACGTCGTGCTCCTGCTGCACCGACGAGAGCGTGGCGGCGTCGGCGAGGCAGGCGTGCCGGCTCGCGAGGTCGCCGCGGGCGAGCGCCGCGTCGAGTTCGTTCGGCCGGATGTTGGCGCACTCGAGGAGCGCCTCGAGCTTCTCGCGGAAGGCGACCTGCAGCGCTCGAACCTCCGGGTTCGGCAGCGGCATCACGACCTCGATGCGGTCGGCGCCCTGCGGCTCCATCGAGATGTCGAGGACGCCCTGCGGATTGACGCGCTGCTTGAGCACGTCGATCACCTGGGCGATCACCTCGTCCGGCGGCGAGCCTTCGGGGACGCGCACGGAATAGGTGAGGCTGACGCCGCCGCGAAGGTCCTTGCCCAGGCGGATCTGCCGCTCGACCGGGAAGAGCTCGTAGAGGCACACCGCGGCGATGGCCGCGATCAGCAGGAACTTGAGGAGAAGATTCTTGGACATGTCTCTGGTCCGGTCGGCTGGTTCGCCCGCACGCCGCGGCTCGGGCGAAGGCGACCCTCGTCGCCGCGCCCGGGAGGGGTCAGGCGCTGGCTTCGGCCGACTCCTTGAGGATCTGTTGCACCGCCGACCGGGAGAAGGTCATGCGGACGTTGGAGTTCTCGTCGACCTTGAGCACCACGGTGTCGGCGGAGGTCTCGACCACCGAACCGATGATGCCGCCCGAGGTCAGCACGCGGTCGTGCTTCTTGACCGCCGAAAGGAGCGCTTCGCGCCGCTTCTTCTCCTTCCGCTGCGCGACGGCGGAGAAGACCACCATCAGCACCAGCACCGGCAGGATGAAGAGCAGCATGTTGAAGCCCGGGTCGGGCGGAGCCGCGGCTCCGGGGGCACCCGGGGCGCCGGTTGCCGGGGCGACCGCCGGGGTGCCGGGAGCATCCGGAACCTGCACGGCCAGGGTCGATGAGAGGGCGGTCACGAAGTCCGTCGAATGCATGGGTTGGAGGTCCCGGGCGGCCCGGAGCCGCGGGTCGCGGAGGGTGTTCAGGGAGTTCGGGAGGGGCTGGGAACGCGTTCGAGGACCGGCCACGCCGACTCGAGCGAAGACCACGCATCTTGCTGGATCGCCTGTCGGATGTCCAGCATCAGACGCTGGTAGTGCCGGAGGTTGTGGACCGAGGCGATGATCGGCCCGAGCATCTCCCCCGCCATGAAGAGATGCCGCAAGTAGGCCCGGCTGAACCCCCCCGCACACCCCGGGCAGTCGCAGCCGTCCTCGATCGGCGCCGACGCCTCGGCGTGGATGGCGTTTCGGAGGTTCAGGGGGCCTCGACGGGTGAAGACCCGGGCGTTGCGGCCGTTTCGGGTCGGCAGGACGCAGTCGAACATGTCGACGCCGGCCGCGACCGCCGCGACGAGGTCCCGCTCGTAGCCGACCCCCATCAGGTACCGGGGCTTCGACTCCGGCAGCATCGGCGCCACGATCGAGACCGTGCGGTGGATCTCCTCGGGCCCCTCGCCCACCGCCACACCGCCGATCGCGTATCCGGGCAGGTCGAGGGCGGTCACCGCCGCCGCCGATCGCTCCCGCATTCTCGGATCCACGCCGCCCTGCACGATCCCGAACAGGGCCTGCTCGCCGGGCCGCGCGTGATGACCCGCACACGCCTCGAGCCAGCGATGCGTCCGCTCGAGGGCCACCTCGAGCCGCGCCGCATCCGCACCCGCCGGTGGGCAGTCGTCGAGGGGCATGATCACGTCGGCGCCGAGATCGTTCTGGACCTCCATGCACTCCGCCGGCCCGAGCCGGATCGCGGAGCCGTCGATGATCGAGCGGAAGGTGAATCCCGCCTCGTCGATCTTCAGGAGATCCGCCATCGAGAAGGCCTGGTAGCCGCCCGAGTCGGTGAGGATCGGACCGTCCCAGCGCATGAAGCGGTGGAGCCCGCCCAGCGCCGCGACGCGCTTCGATCCGGGCCTCAGCAGGAGGTGGTAGGCGTTCCCGAGGATCATTCCCGCGCCGATCGCGCGAACCTGCTCGGGCCACACGCCCTTGATGGACCCCGCGGTCGCCACCGGCATGAATGCCGGCGTGTCGACGACGCCGTGGGGCGTGTGCAGGCGGCCGAGCCTCGCCCGATTCGTCGAGCAGCGAGCGAGGATCTCGAGACGGACGGCCATCGGCGGGCTCGGTCTCAGCGACCTCGCGAGGCGTCGCGCAGCAGGCGACGCTCGCGTTCGGTGAGGCTGCCGAGCCCCGAATCGGCGATCTTCGCGAGCACGCGATCGACCTCGGCCACGTCGGCCACTCGTCTCCCCTTGCCGCGGCCGCGGAACTGCGAACTCGTCGGGTCGACGCGTCCGAGCACGTCGAAGAAGTCGTGGAGCAGGTTCGGGCGGCGGATGAAGAACCATCCGGCGATCGCGCCACCGAGGTGCGCCGCCTCGCCGCCCGCGTTCCGCCCCTCGAAGAGCACGGTGATCACCGCGACCGCCACGAGCGCATAGGCGAGCGTCGCGAGCCGCATGGGGATCACGAAGAAGAGCAGCACCGTGGCGTTGGGCACGAGGAACGCGCCCGCCATGATCACCCCGAAGACGCCGGCCGAGGCTCCGACGAGCGGCGTGAAGGGATTGTGGAAGAGCAGCCCCGGGATCCTGAACTCGGGTCCGAAGGCGAGCGACGCCGCCCAGCCTCCGGCGTTCAGCAGCAGATACAGGAACGCGCCGCACGCGCCGCAGAGCAGGTAGAACGCGAGGAACCGCTTGCCGCCGAGGTACCGCTCGACGATCGGGCCGAAGAAGTAGAGCCCGAGCATGTTGAAGAGCAGATGGCTCAGGTTCGCGTGCAGGAACTGGAAGCCGATGAAGCGCCAGAACTGGCCGCCCTCGACCCCGGTGCTCGGCGAGAAGTAGATCAGGGCCTGCGCGGTGGTGAACTGCAGGAAGCTCTGCAGGAGCGGCCGCTGCTCGAAGACCTGCTTGCCGACCGGCAGGTTGTTCTCCTTGAGCAGGACGAACCGCTCGACCTGAGCCGGCCCGACCTGACGGAACTCCGTCACCACGAAGTTCTCGGGGCGAAGCTGCCGCAGTTGCGGGTTGAGGTCGAGGTCGTTGCGAATCATGTTCAACGACTTCGGAAGGAAGCCGTCGATCACGAAGACCGCCACGCACAGCACGATGAGCCAGGTCGTGACCGACCAGCCCGGCCCCCGCACCGCCCGCGTGGAGGCGCGGTTGGCGTCGCGGAGATAGTCGCGGTCGGCAAGTCCCATTGGATCGAGGTCGAGCGGAGCGGGGGAAGCGGCGAAAGTCGGGGAGTGTATCGGCGTGCGAGAGGGGTATGAGCGGGCGCGGGTCACGTCACGCGGTCATCGCTCGCTTCGCTCGGCGGAAGGTCACTTGGACAGGATGGACGGGATGGACTTGATGGACCCGGAGGGCGAAGCGCTGCAGCGTGCGGCGGGAGGATCGGCCGAGGTTCGTCTCCTCTCTCCTCTCTCCTCTCCCCTTCTCAGCCCCCCCGCCGCTTCGTCTCGCGCTCGAGCGCCTTCTGTTCCGCGGCGGTCAGCGAGCCCATGCCGTCGCGGCGAATCTTGGCGAGGATCCGGTCGAGCTCCTCCTGACGCCGCGCCTCCGCCTCCTCCTCCCGGCGCTGTCGTTCCTCCTCGCGACGCTCGACCTCCTCACGCCGCCGCGCCTCCCGCTGGCTTCGCGCGTCGGCTCGGGGCGAGAACACGCCCGCCGGAAGCCCGTCCTCTTCGTCGCCGACGAGATCGCGCTGCAGCGTCTGCGAGAGTCGGTGCCCCCACAGGGCGCCGAGCGCCGCCAGCACGAGCAGCGTGAGCTGATCGATGAGGATGCCGGTGATGGCGAGCCCGATCGCCGCGCCGTAGCCCACTCGAATCGCGAGTCGCAACGACTCGTGCTCCCCGCGGCGACGCCGCAGACAGCCCTCGACGATCCGCCCGCCGTCGAGCGGCAGCATCGGTACCACGTTGATCGCGAGCAGGATCGAGTTGACCCATCCGAGCAGGAAGACCGCCTCCATCCATCCGCCCCCGCCCACGAGCGCCAGACCCGCACGAGGGTCGAGGGGATTCGGAATCGCCGCCCCGGCGATCGGTGCACCGCCGACCCCCAACGCGATGCCGCAACCAAGCAGCAGCGCGAGGTTCACGATCGGCCCGCCCACGGCGGTCACCACGTGGCTCAGCCAGTCGTGCGGCGGATCGCACTCGGCCAGCCCGCCAAGCGGCCACAGCAGGATCTCGTCGCAGTGCCCGCCCATGCGACGGCATGCGAACGCGTGGCCGAGTTCGTGAAGCAGCACCGAAACCGCGAGCCACGCCAGCGCCATCGCGGTCGGAGCGAGTCCCATCGCGGAGTTGCCGAGCGAGGCCCGCAGGAGTTCGACGCCCGCGAAGAGCGGCAGCAGCAGGTGCAGGCGCAGGTCGATGCCCGCGATCCGGCCGAGCGGCACCGCCCACTCGAGCGGTCGATCGAGCCAGCCGCGGCCGGAGTCGGCTCGCTCCCAGGCCTCCGAGCGATCGCGTCCGGAGCGGCTCATCCACCGGCCCCGCGGACCGGTCGAGGCTTGCCCCGGGCGTTCCAGAGATGGAAGGCCGCGATCGTCTTGCCGTCGCGGATCGATCCCGCCGCGATGCGGGCGGCGATGTCCTCCGGCTCGCACGCCTCGACCTCGATCCGCTCGTCCGGCTCGAGCCGGCGCTCGCCGAGCACAAGGTCCCCGGCCACGAAGACCTGCATGAGTTCGTCGGAGAATCCAGGCGCCGTGAAGAAGGAGCCCAGCGGTTCGATGGCGCCGGCCGTGTAGCCGGTCTCCTCGGCGAGTTCCCGCGCGGCAGCGGCGATCGCCGCCTCGCCCGCGGCGATGCCCCCGGCGCAGAACTCGACCAGCCAGTCCTCGAGGGTCGCCCGGTGATTGCGGATGAGCACCAGCCGCCCGTCGTCGAGCACCGGCACCACCGCGACGGCGCCACGATGACGCACGGCGATCTTCTCGACGGGAACCCCTCCGCGCCCGGACCATCGGATCAGGTCGACGTCGAACACGGGGCCCTTGTGCAGGGAGACGATTTGCCTCGAGTCGCTCACCGCGGCGATCATACGGAGATGCCCGAAGCCGTCGCCCATTCTTCAGCCGCCACCGTCGAGGTGCGCGGGCTGCGCAAGGCGTTCGGCAAGCTCGAGGTCCTGCGAGGCATCGACCTGGTCTTTCGCCCCGGCGAGACCACGGTGGTGCTGGGCCCGAGCGGCACGGGGAAGTCGGTCCTCCTCAAGCTGCTCGTCGGACTGCTGCGGCCCGATGCGGGCGAGGTCTGGTTCGACGGCGAGCGGATCGATCGTCTCGGCGAGGCGAAGCTCGGTCCGGTTCGGCGACGGATCGGATACCTCTTCCAGCAGGGAGCCCTCTTCGATTCGCGAAGCGTCTTCGAGAACGTCGCCTTTCCCATGCGCGAGGCAGGCGAGCGGCGCGAACCGGTGATCGCCCGCGCGGTGCGCAGCGCGCTTCGGCTCGTGGGACTCGAGGAGCTCGTGGATCGCATGCCGAGCCAGCTCTCCGGCGGGCAGCAGAAGCGGGTCGCCCTCGCCCGGGCCATCGTGCTGCGACCGGAGCTGGTGCTCTACGACGAACCCACCACCGGACTCGACCCGATCCGCGCCGACCTCATCAACGAACTGATCCTTCGCCTGCAGAAGTCGCTCGGGGTGACCGGCATCGTGGTGACCCACGACCTCGCGAGCGCCTTCAAGGTCGCCGATCGCATGATCATGCTCTTCGAGGGACAGGTCGTCCTCGACGGACCGCCGTCGGCGTTCCGCGAGAGCGATCACCCGGTGGTGAGCCGCTTCCTCCGCGGCGAAGCCTCCGCCGAGGACCTCGCGTCGATCTCGATCGAGGAGTCGCCCGAACTCGCGAACCGACGCGACTCCTGAGACACTCTTCGCCCGCAGTACCCTCTTCCGTCGCGGACCACCCCACCATGAAGCCCGTCGCCAAGGATCTTCTGACTGGACTCGCCGGCCTCGGTGGGCTGGCGGGCCTCGCGACGCTGCTGCTCTTCTATGGCGAGCTCACGGGCGTGGTCACGCCCCGCTACCAGGTCAACGTGGCGCTCGATCAGGCGGGCGGGCTCCGCTCCGGAAGCCTCGTCACGCTGAACGGCGTGCCGATCGGCGAGGTCGAGACCATCCGACTCGAGGATCCCCCGCGGCTTCCGACCCATCCGGTGCTGGTCGACGCCCGGATCGACCGCGCGGTCGGTATTCCCGAGAACGTGACGGTCGACGTGGAGGTGAGCCTGCTCGGCGGAGGAGCCAGGCTCGCACTCGCCGTGCCACTTCCGTTCGAAGCCGGCACCACGATGCTTCCGCAGTCGCCGCCGCCCACGATCGTCGGGCGGGTCCGCGGTCTGGAAGGACTCGTCGGCGATGTGCTCGAAGCGCGCCTCGCGACCTTCGAGGCGACGCTCGAGGAGATCCGCCTCCTCGCGAAGACCTACACCGAGGTCGGGGCGAACCTGAACGACCTGCTCGTGGCGGTCGATCCGGACGATCCCGCGGCCGAGTCGAATCTGCGCACCACCGTGAGCCGGCTGAACGCCACGCTCGGCGAAGCCCGGGCGGCGATCGCGCTGGCCTCCGGATGGCTCGGCGACGAGCAGTTGCAGGCGGACGTGAAGAGCGCGGTCTGGCGCGCCAACGTGTTCGTCGAGCACGCGACCGACGCCGTCGATGCGATCGAGGCGCTCGCCGAGTCGCTCGGCACCGAGGCGGGCCGCGCGGTGGACACCTTCGACGCGCGGGCAGGCGAGATCGTCGCCGCGATCACGCCGGTCGCGGATGGTGCCTCCGTGCTGCTCGGCCGCCTCGACGAGTTGGCGAGGATCGCGGCGGAGGGCGACGGCACGGTCGGTCGAATGCTGCAGAACCCAGACCTCTACAACAGCCTCGTCGACAGCGCCAAGCGCCTCGAAGCCACGCTCCGCAAGGTCGAGCTGCTGATCGAGAAGATCCGGCAGGAAGGGCTTGGGGTGTTCTAGAAGAAGAGAAGAGGAGAGAGGAGAGAGGAGACGAACCTCTCGGGCCGCTGCCCGCATCAAGTGCAGCGCTTCGCCCTCCGGGTCCATCCCGTCCATGTCACCGCTCGCCGAGCGAAGCGAGCCACCAGCGTGTGACGTGGCCCGCGCGCAAACACGCAATGGCATCCAATGCGCAACAACACGGCCCGCCGTTGCCGGCGGGCCGTGTGAGAACCTCATGGAACCGTTCGAGCCGGCTCAGTCGGTGATGATCGCCACCTCGACCCGGCGCGACTTCGCCTTGGTCTCGCGCGGCATCTCGGGGCCGAAGCTCGTGTAGGACATGTTCTTGCCCGACAGACCCTTCGACGAGAGGAACTGCCCGACCTCGTAGGCCCGCTGGAAGCCGAGGTGGTAGTTGCTCGGGAAGTTGCTCTTGCGGATCGGATCGGTGTCGGTGAACCCGACGAGCCGGATCGGCTGATTCGGGAACTCCTTCTTGATCTGCGACGCGAGACGCTCGAGGGTCTGCTTGGCGTTGGCCTTCAAGTTGGTCGAGCCACTGTCGAAGAGCACGTCGCCTTCGATGACCGCGACGATCTCGCCCGCGCGTCCCTCGATGGTCACGCCTTCGAGATCGACCGCGAAGCCCGAGGGCGCCCGGCTCGACACCGTGGTCAGATCGCCGCGCAGCTTGGCGTTCTCCGCCTCGAGCGATCGGCGCTGCGAGTCCGCATCGTCGAGCTGGGTGCGAAGCGTCTGCACCTGATCGCGCAGACCCGCGTTCTCGTCCATCAGGAGGGCCTCCTTCTTCTTGGCCGCATCGCAGCCCGCGAAGAAGGTCGCCACCGCCACCGCCGCCACCGCCATCACGCGTGTCCGTCGCATGCTCAAGGCATCCTTTCCATCATTCCGTGCGCGAGACCCATGGGAATGCCGCCCGAGGGCAGCCCGTCCGTCGAGGCCGTGGGCTCCATCCCGACCTCGATCGCCATTGAACCCGCCCCGATCGAGGCTGTAAAGCGAGCCGACTCGACCAGGCGCTCCCGAACATCCGGCGGAAGCACGGCATCCCGCACCTCGACGACGATCGGGCGTCCAAGCACGACGAACGCCGCCGCGAGCGCCAGGTGCGGTCCGTAGGGAATCTCGCGTCCGCGCCGACCGGCCTCCGTGAAGCGGGCCCCGAGCCAACCGGCCGCGAGGAGTCCCGAAATCGCCGCCGCGGCGATCCCGAAGAAGGGTGCGATGAGAAAGACCGCCACCGCATCGCCCCATCCCAGCACGGCGCCGATCGCCGCAAGCAGATGCACGTCGCCGAGCCCCATCGCCTCGCGCCCAAACGCGAGCGTGCCGAGGATGCGGGTGATCCAGACCATCGCGCCGCCCACGAGATAGCCGACGCAGACCGCGCCGAACGCGACCAGCCAGTCGGGCAGCGACGACGCGCCCATCCGGCCCCCCACAAGCCATCCGATGAAGAGTCCCATCGCGACGATGCCGACCTGCCAGGCCTCGCGCAGGCACTCCCGCCGCGCGTGCGGATAGTCGCCAAGCGTCTCGCCCTCCTCGACATACGACTCGTAGTCGGCGAACGACGGCGTGATCCGGCCCGTCCGCAGCAGCCACGTCAGCACCGCCACGCCCAGCATGCCGCCGAGGGCCGCGCAGGCGATCTCGGTCGAGGGCAGCGGGAGCGGCACGGGCGGACTGGCCAGACTCACCCGGAATCCCGGCTCGACCAGGGCCTGCACCGGCCAGGCCACCGCCGCGATCGCCGCCATCACCAGCGTGAGCGAGAGGGGGATCAGGAAGGTCTTGGCGTCGATCAGGGTGATCGGCACCAGGATCGCGAGCATCGAGAGCACCGCGAGGCAGGCGGGCCAGCTGTCGCCGAACTGACGCTCGATCCACCAGTCGCCGGTGTCGGCACCCCACCAGCTGCCCGCGGGCGGCAGGTAGAGGACGAGGAAGGTCGCGACGAAGAGCAGTCCGAGGACCACCTCCACCAGGACGTACTGCGGACTGATCGAGGTGCCGCATCGCTTGCACCGTCCCCGCAGCAGCAGCCAGCCGAGGACCGGCAGGTTCTCCCGCCACGAGAGCAGGCCTCCGCAGACCGGGCAGCGGCTCGGCGGCGAGACGAGGCTCGCGCGGCGAGGCAGCCGATGGGCGACCACGTTCACGAAGCTCCCGATCGACGCCCCGAACGCGAACAGGAAGAGCGACCAGACCACCCACTGGGCGATGGCGATCGAGCGGACCTCGCCCGCACTGCCGGAGAACCAGCCCGTTGCGGCGTCCGCCAGGATGAGCAGGCCGAACGAAGGCTCGATCACCGCTCGCGCTCGGATCCGGCGTCCTCCCCCGCGGCCTCGACCTCGGTGAGCGTCAGCTCCTTCACCTGACTCTCCGCCGCGGAGAGCACCGCCTCGCAGCGACGAAGCAACTGCACCCCACGGCGATACTCGGCGATGGACGCCTCGAGACCGATCTCGCCCTGTTCGATCTGGTCGATCAACGCCTCGAGCGCCGTGATGGCCTCCTCGTAGCCCATCGAGGCGATCTCCTCCGGCAGGGGCTCGGAGGCGTTTCCGCGGTCAGAGGTCGTTCGCTTGGCCACGTCACGAATGTACCGAAGTCGCGCTCGGCCCCGGGGCGACGCTCCGAACCGGCCCGGGACCGCCCCGCCACCCTTGCCTGGCCGCGTCCGCGCCGTCCCGCGTGCCCTTCCATCGCCGGGCCCGAGGGAAACGCCACGCGAGCCGCCGACCACGGCCCGCTTCGGCGATCGGCGTGGGCCGTGCCTTGCCCCCGCTTCTCGAGCGTTCCCTCGAGTGTTCCATGGATCAGCGAGTGCCGCGTGCAAGCTGTTCGAACGGATCGCCCGCGGCACGCTCGGCGACCTTCGTCTCGAACACGCCGTCGGTCACGGCCACCTTCAGCGAGGCGCCCGAGTCCACCGCCGCGACCGACCGCACGAGCCGCCCGTCCGAATCGACCACGATCGCGAAGCCCCGTTCGAGCACCGAGGCCGGGCCGACGCTGCGCAGCCGTGCCGCATCACTGCCGAGCCGCGAGCGGGCCAGCCGCACCCTCGTCTCGCTCGCCGTCTTCAGCCGGCGTGCGAGCAAGTCGATCTCGCGCCGGTCGGGCAGCGCGTCGCGCAGGGCCTGCCGAAGGCGCGATGCGCGAGTCTCCTGGTCGCGGCGAGCCAGCCGCAGCCGCGTCTCGAGCGACCGCGCGAGCAGGCGGCGGAGATCGCCGAGGCGTGCCCGCTCGCGAAGCAGCCGCTCGCCCGGCCTTCGCAGGAAGTCGTGCCGCGATGAAAGCTTGAGCCGAGCCTGCTCCTCCGCAACGCGGGTTCGAAGCGACGTCGCGAGACGCTGCGCGTCCTTCGCGAGTTGCGCGGCGAGTTCCCGGCGCGACGGCAGCAGCCTCGTCATCGCGAGCGACGGCGTCGACTCCCGCACGTCCGCCACGAGTTCGATCACGGAGGTGTCGCTCTCGTGACCGATCGCCGCGACGAGCGGGGTGCCGCAGGCGAAGACCGCGTCCGCGACGACCCGCTCGTTGAACGCCCAAAGATCCTCGAGGCTTCCCCCGCCGCGGGTCACGCAGATCGCGTCGATGCCCAGGTTCGCCGCCGCCCGGTCCAACAGCCCGATCGCCCGCGCGACCTCCTCCGCAGCGCCCACCCCCTGCACCTTGACCGGCACCACGAGCACGTCGACCGCGGGCATGCGTTCCTGCGCGGTGCGAAGGCAGTCGGCGAGGGCGGCGCTGTTGGCACCGGTGACGAGCGCGATCCGCCGTGGGAACGCCGGCAGCGGCTTCTTGCGGGCCGAATCGAAGTAGCCGAGCGCCCGCAGCGCCTCGCACATCTCGCGAAGCCTCGCCTCGAGCGATCCGAGACCGACCGGCGTGATGCGATGCACGTAGAGCTGGGTCTTCCCGTACTTCGCGAAGTGGTCGACCTGCCCCCGGATCTCGACCGAGTCGCCGTTGCGGGGAATCGCCGAGAGCTCCCGCAGCTGCGAGGCCCACATCACGCACGAGATCACCGCCTCCTCGTCCTTCAGCGAGAAGTAGAGATGGCGGTTGTGGCTGACGTTGCTCACCTCGCCGATCACGCGAAGCCGCGACGGAAGCGCTGCGAGTGCGCCGCCGATCAGGTCGGAGAGCTCGCGCACCGAGAGCGGCGGCGGCTCCTCGCGACGTCGCTCGCTCGGGGGATCTTCCGAGGCCGGGGGCTCGCCCGGCGGCGGCTCGTTCGGCGGCGGCGGCGGCGCGCCCGCGCCGGGCGGGGACGGTTCCTCGGGGGCCCCGAACAGGTCGAACTGACCGCCTGCGTCCGGATCGCCGCCGCGAGCCTTCCTCGGATCGAAGAACCGTCGTGCCACCCTCGTATCGTACGGTCGCCGGTCCGCCGGCCTCCGCATGCACGACGACTCGACGATCACCCTCGCCACGCCACTCGCCTCGGTCCGCGCGATTCCCGCGGCGGTGGCGAAGTCGCTCGCGACGCTCGACGTGCACACCGTCGGCGAACTCGTGCGGCACCTGCCGATGCGGCACGAGCAGGAGGAGGCCGAGTCGTCGATCGCCGATGCGCGGCAACTCGTCGAATCGGGAAGCACCGCCAACGTCTCGCTGCGGGGCACCATCGCCTCGGTGAGGCTGCGTCGTGGCCGCATGACCCGGGTGGAGGCGACCCTCGAGGACGACTCGGGCTCCGCCCTCATGACCTTCTTCAACATGCCCTGGCTCGCCAAGCGGCTGCACCCGGGGCAGGCGGGCATCGCCGAGGGCAAGGGCAAGCTGCACGGCCCGGTCCTGCAGATCGTGAACCCGCGCTGGACCCCCTTCGAGGAGGTCGCCCCCCTCGCCGCCCGCGAGCATCGCATTCGTCCGATCTATCCCGGACGCGAGGATCTCCCCTCCGAGCGGATCGACCGGGCCGTCGAGGCGATCCTCGCTCCGGCCCTCGAGCAGATCGTCGACCCCCTGCCCGAGGCCTATCGCCGCGAGCGCGAGCTGCCGCCGCTCGCCGAGTGCTACCGGCGCATGCATCGCCCGACGGACCGCGACGAGCCGCTCGCCGCGCGGCGCCGGCTCGCCTTCGAGGAGCTTCTCCTCATGCAACTCGCCGTCGCGATGCGCCGCCACCAATGGCGTTCGACCGCGAAGGCGCCGGTCTTCCCTCGCACCGACGAGATCGATCGCCGCATCGCGGAGCGGATTCCCTTCGCCCTCACCACCGGCCAGCGGAAGGCGATCGACGAGATCGCCGCGGATCTCGCGACCGAGTTCCCCATGAACCGGCTGCTGCAGGGCGATGTCGGCTCCGGCAAGACCGCCGTCGCCGCCGACGCCATGCTCCGCGCTGTCGCGGCAGGCCGCCAGGCGATGCTCATCGCGCCCACCGAGATCCTCGCCGAGCAGCACGAGCGGGTCTTGAAGTCGATGCTTGCCAAGAGCGAGGTCGAGATCACGCTGCTCACCGGCACGCTCTCGGCGCCGGTGCGCCGCGAGCGGCTCGAACGGCTCGCCGATGGACGGCTCGATCTCGTGGTCGGCACGCACGCGCTTCTCGGCGACGCGGTCGCGTTCCACGACCTCGGCCTCGTCGTGATCGACGAGCAGCATCGCTTCGGCGTCTCGCAGCGGGCGGCGCTTCGATCCCATCGCGGCAAGCACGGCGAGGTGCCGCATGTGTTGGTGATGACCGCAACGCCCATTCCCCGCACGCTCTCGATGACGCTCCTCGGCGATCTCGATGTGACGACCATCAGCGATCGCCCGCCCGGGCGCAGCCTGCCGGCGACCCGCGTGGTCGGCCCGGACAAGCGCGACGACGTCTACGCCTACCTGCGCAAGCGGATCGAGCAGGGCGAGCAGGCCTATGTGGTGGTGCCGGCGATCGAGGAGGGCGATGCAGGCACCGCCGCGGTCTCGACCCACGCGGCGTTTCTCGCCGACGGGCCGTGGCGCGGCCTTCGGATCGAGGGGATCCATGGCCGCATGCCCGCCGCCGAACGTGATGCGGTCATGGAGAAGTTTCGTGCGAAGGAGCTCGACGCCCTCGTCGCGACGATCGTGATCGAGGTGGGCGTCGACGTGCCCAACGCGACCCTCATGGCGATCGAGCATGCGGAGCGGTTCGGCCTCGCGCAGCTGCATCAGCTGCGGGGACGTGTCGCGCGCAGCGAACGCCGCGGGCTCTGCGTGTGCATCGCCGAGGCGACCACCAACGAGGCGCAGGCCCGCATGGAGGCGATCGCCTCGACCGACGACGGCTTCCGCATCGCCGAACTCGATCTCCTGATCCGCGGCCCGGGCGAGATGTTCGGCGCGCGGCAGTCGGGCCTCGCGCCGCTTCGCGTCGCCGATCTCGAACGCGATCGCGATCTGCTCGCGCTCGCCCGCCGCGACGCGCGGGCGTGGATCGAGCGCAGCCCGCGGCTCGATCGCGCCGACGAAGCGGCGCTTCGCCGCAAGGTGCTTGCCACCTACGGCGACGCGCTCGGCCTGTCGGATGTGGCGTGAACCGTGGCCTTCAGGCCTCGAAGACGCCGGCAGCTCCCGCCGAGCGTGCTACGGTCCGTCTATGAAACACCGCTCGATCACCGTCATGGTCCTCTCGATCGCCGCCTCGCTCGGCGGCTGTGCGACCGGCGGCGCCGTCGCGAGCTCGACCCGAGATCGCAACATCGCCAACGCTCAGGGATTCCTCGACGATCTTCTGTTGCACGGCGAGCCGGATCGGGCGAAGGCCCGAGTCGCGCCGAACTTCGAGTTCAGGTACATGGGCCGGCCCGACGTGCCCGAACTCGCCAGGTTGACCGAACCGTTCGATCGGGAGGCGTACTTCGGCGAGTTCCTCGCCCTCGTGGCCGACGTGCTGCCCAACGGCATCGTGCTCACGACGACCCACGTGGTCGCGGACGACCGGGCGGTGGCGCTGCTGATGGACGGCGATGCCGAGGGGCGTTTCGGCGAGTACGACAACCGATACGTCTTCTACTTCGAGTTCGAGAACGGCCTGATCTCGCGCCTCGACGAATACAACAGCGATCTGCTCGCGATGCGAAGCCTCTGGGGGTATCGACTCGTCGCGCCGGAGTGAGCGCGCCGACCGGCGCACCGCTCGGGTCCGATCCTCGATCCGCCCGTCCCTGACCGTCCGCTTCCGAACGTGCCGGGCACCAGTCGAGAATTCGATCTCGTCGGACGCCCCTCGCGGCCTCTCCAAGGCGGTTCCGGACGGGATCGTGAACCCGAGCGCGACGATTGTCAGCGATTCTCGAGTTTCTCTCGCCGAAACAGGCCGCGACCTGTCACCGTCTGCGGAAGTCTGGCGCGTTCCAGTCAACCCGCCGAAGGAGATCGAATGACGACGACCACGCCTGCCGCCGACACGACCACTCGGCGAGGATCGAACCACCGCGCTTCCGGTCGTCGCCAAGACCTCAACCGGCTCCGAGCCCTCAACGCCGCGGCCGTCGCATTGGCCACCTTGGGATCGGCGAGCATCGCCGAGGCGGGCGCCCTCGCTCCGATCACCTGGCAGACCGCCCAGACGATCACCGGCGACTCCGATGTCCAGACCGCCGGCACCCTCGCCTACGCCTACACCTTCGGA
>JBMSXH010000010.1:0-17645 GCA_049425445.1 Phycisphaerales bacterium
CGGGATCGGGCTTCGCGGCGCAGAGCGCCTCGCCGGACCGCTCGTCGATCGCGAGACGCCATGCCCGCTGCAGGAATCGGAACACGCCGACGATGTCGCGGGTGTTCCAGGGCTTCGACGCCTCGAGCGGTCCCATGTACATCTCGTACAGGCGGAAGGTGTCGGCGCCGTACTCGGCGATCACGTCGTCGGGGTTGACGACGTTCTTCAGCGACTTCGACATCTTCGCGGCGATCTGGACGACCGCCTCGCCGGTGGCGATCTCGACGAAGCGGCCTTCGCCACGCTCCTCGACCTGATCGATCGGCACGAGGCTCTTGTCCGATCGCTGGTACGCGAAGCTCGTGATCATGCCCTGGTGGAAGAGCTTCCCCATCGGCTCGGGTGTCGAGACGACACCGAGGTCGAAGAGCATCTTGTGCCAGAACCTCGCATACAGCAGATGCAGCACCGCGTGCTCGGCGCCACCGACATAGAGATCGACGCCGCCGGCGTGGCAGGTCGCGGGGTCGTAGCGATCGGGCACCGCGCCTTCGCCGGCCGATCGCTTGCGGGAGAGCATCCAGTAGCGCTCCGCGTCGGCGTCGACGAACCGCGCCTCGTCCTGCGGCGAGCAGTAGCGGAGGTAGTACCAGCAGCTCCCCGCCCAGCCGGGCATGGTGTTGGTCTCGCGGACGACGGGCGCGCCGGGCGGCAGCGCCGAAGGATCGACGCCCGCCGCGCCGGCGGTCGTCCGCACCCAGTCGGCGGCCTTCGCGAGCGGCGGCTGCGGCGTGTCGCTCTCGATCGGCGAGTAGTCGGCGAGCGGCGGAAGCACCAGGGGGAGGTGCGACTCGCCGATCGGGTGATGCAGGCCCTCTTCGTCGTAGACGATCGGGAACGGCTCGCCCCAGTACCGCTGCCGCGAGAAGAGCCAGTCCCGAAGCCGGTAGTTGACCCGCTTCGCGCCGAGACCCTTCGCCTCGAGCCAGGCGATCACCGCCGCCTTCGCCGTCGAGGTCCCGAGCCCGTCGATCGACAGGCCGGTCGCGTCGCTGGCGCTGTTGACCGCGACGCCCTCGCCGCACGTCGCGGATTCGCCGTCGAAGGGCGTGCCGGCGATCTCGACGACCTGCTCGATCGGCAGCGAGAACGCCTTGGCGAACTCGAAGTCCCGATCGTCGTGCGCAGGCACCGCCATGATGGCGCCGGTGCCATAGCCCATCAGCACGTAGTCGGCGGTCCACACCGGGATGCGCCCGCCGGTCGCGGGGTTGATCGCGAAGAGCCCCGTCGGGCAGCCGGTCTTCTCCTTCGCCTGCTGCCGCTCGACGTCGGCACGGTTCCGCGCCGCGGCCACGTACTCGGCGAGCCTCGGATCGTTCGACGCCGCGATGGCGCGCTCGACGAGCGGATGCTCGGGCGCGACCACCATGTAGGTCGCGCCGAAGATCGTGTCGGGCCTCGTCGTGAAGACCTCGAGGTGCTCGCCTGAACCATCGTCGAGGGCGAATCGGATCTCGGCGCCTTCGCTGCGGCCGATCCACTCGCCCTGCAGCGTCTTCGTCGACTCCGGCCAGTCGACGAGGGCGAGGTCCTCGAGCAGGCGGTCGGCGTAGGCGGTGATGCGGAACATCCACTGCTTGAGCGGCATGCGCATCACCGGGTAACCGCCGCGCTCGCTGCGCCCGTCGATCACCTCCTCGTTGGCGAGCACCGTCCCGAGCTTCGGGCACCAGTTGACGGTCTGCTCGCCGAGATAGGCGAGGCGATGGCGATCGAGATGCGCCTGCCGCTCGCGCCTCGAGCAGGCGGACCACGCCTTCGGGCCCTGCTCGGTGTCGATCGAACGGTCCTCGCTCGCCAGCGCAGCCTCGAGTTCCGCGATCGGCCGGGCCTTCCGCTGCGACGGATCGAACCACGACCCGTAGGCCTTCAGCCAGATCCACTGCGTCCAGCGGTAGTACTGCGGATCGATCGTCGCGAACTCGCGCGACCAGTCGTAGGAGAAGCCGAAGCGCTTGAGCTGTCGGCGGAAGGTGTCGATGGCCTTCTTCGTCGTCACCTCCGGATGCACGCCGGTGGTGATCGCGTACTGCTCGGCGGGCAGGCCGAAGGCGTCCCAGCCCATCGGATGCAGGACGTTGAAGCCCTTCATCCGCTTGTAGCGGCAGACGATGTCGGTGGCGGTGTAACCCTCGGGATGCCCCACGTGAAGCCCCGCGCCCGACGGATACGGGAACATGTCGAGGCAGTAGAACTTGGGCTTCGAGGCGTCGAAGCCCGGCTCGCCCGGATTGGGCTGCCGGAACGCGGCCTCCGACTCGATCCGCGCCTGCCACCGCTCCTCGATCTCGTTGGCGAGCGCGCCGGTGTAGCGGTGCGGATGGTCGTTGGGGCTTGGCTCGGTCATGTTCGGATCTTGCAAGACGGCGGGAATCGTGGAATCGCGTGTTGTACCCGCACGATCCGCGCCGATCGCGCTTGGCCTCCGGCGGCTCGCGCGCCTTGGATGGGACCCCTCGCCAGGGCGATCGTCGCATCGCCCGCGCGGCCTCTCCCCCTCCTCTTGCTACAACCGCCCCATGCTCTCGCCAGCCCTCGCCCGGATCGGCGGTCTCTACGCGGGCTGCTTCGCGTACTCGTTGGTCCGCTACGTCGCCTTCGCCCCGAAGAACCTCGAGAATCTCCCGGTCTTCATCGTCAACAAGGGCGTCTCGATGGCCGCGGCGCTCGCCTTCGCCCTGGGCTTCCTCGCCCAGCTTCGCCTCGCCCGCGGAGGGTCGCCCCGGGTCTCCCCGGGCGACTGGTTCCGCGCGGGGGTCTTCGGCGTGATCTGGCACGTGCCGATGTCGCTGGCGATCCTCGAGCCCTCCTACTTCAAGGAGTTCTTCCGGCCGATCGAGGCGGTCGCCGAGGGCATGCCCGCGATCGCGCCGAGGATGAGCTTCGAGGGCGAACTCGTCTTCATGTTCGGCGGGCTCGCCGCGGCGCTGGTGTTCCTGCTGATGCGGGCGCAGTGGAGCGTGGCGACGAGGCGCCTGATCTCGCTCGCGGCGATGCTGGCGCTGCTCAGCCACGTGCTCGCGATGGGCTGGTCGCGCGGACTCAACATCGACGCGAAGCACGCCTACCTGCCGCCGATGTGGCTCCTCAGCGTGATCGGCGTCGCGATCGCGGTCTGGTGGCTGCTGCGGACGCCCGTCCGCGAGGAGCGGTCCGAGGATCGCTGAGTTCCGCGACGGCGAAGGTCACTTCCCGTTCGCCGCCGGCTTCGCGTTCTCGCTGATGTCCCGAGGGGCGAAGGTCGTCGAGAGGTCGATCGTCCGCATGCCCGGCTTCGAGAAGTCGATCTTCGCGAGGTCCACCAGTTCGATCTCGAGGCTCTCGTAGGTCCGCACGTACATGCGGCGGTTGGTGCGGTCGTGGCAGATCGTCCACTCGGTGGTGTCGGCCGGCGATGCGGCGGTCGAACCGCTCGACTTCTCGGTGACCGCGCCTTCGAAGATGTCGAAGCCGTTGAGCACGTGGAACCCGAGGTTCACCGTCTCGGCCGCGGTCTTCGCGGGCGTCGCCCAGTGCGAGAAGAGCGCCGCGCGGACGAATCGCGACGGCGGCGTGAAGTCGCCCGGGAGACCCAGCGCTCCACTGCCCTGCCCGAAGTTCCGGATCGTCTGCGAGCCGAGGGTGATGCTCGGCACGTTGGAGGACTCGAGGTTCACGTAGTTGCCGACGTTGATCCGCTGCCAATCGAAGGGCGGCGAGTTGGTGAGCACGCCGAGCGGGTTCTCGTGGAGGTTCAGCTTGCCGCCGACCCACTCGGCGATCACCACGCGACCCGTCGCGTCGGCGATGTAGTAGTGGACCTGCAGCACCATCTTGAACGGCACGAACTCCTGCTGGGCGACGTACACGCGCTCGCTCCGGAGGGCGTCGATCGCCTCCTCGACGTCGGCGCAGGTCGACAGCAGCTGGATCGGCGCTTCCCAGCTTCCGACCGAGCGATCGGCCTTGGCCGGATCGGCCGGCAGGTACTCGGAGTAGCCCGGCAGATAGAGCATGCCGATGACCAGCCCTCGCTCGTTCATGCCGTCGGCCACGACGGAGGGCGCGACGTTCACGTTGCAGCCGACGACGCCGTACTTGGCGGTCCACTGCAGGCCCGGACCGCCGCCCGGCGCCGTTCCGGACATGCGGGTGCCGCGGGGCACGATCAGCACCTTCGAGTCGAACTCGACGCCGAACTCCATCGAGCGGAAGTAGATCCAGGCGCCGTCCTGCGAGCGGAGCTGGAACGCGGTGCAGGCTTCCGCGGAGCCGACGGAGGCTCCGAGGGCCACGAGCGAGGCCAGGCCGGCGACGGCGATGCATGCGGTCTTCATGATGCGGGGGCTCCGGAGAGGGTTCGGGGCGATTCGTCGGAGCGTAACCGCACGCTCGCGCGATGAAGGGCGCTCGCGGATCACTGCTCGGGGCGGGCCCTGCTCTCTCCGAGAAGCGCGTTCGCAAGGAACGCCGTCGTGCGCTTGCGCAGCCGGACGGCGATCACGACTCGTGGTGGAACCACGAACGAGGCCTTCACGCGGTCGAGGCCGCGGCGCTCAGCCGACCCACGCCGACATCGCGAGGGCCGCGGGATCGCCCTTGAAGTCCTTGCCTGCGAAGTGGCGGATCGCATCGCCGACGAGATAGAAGCTGCCGGTGATGCAGATGACGTCCTCGCGGCTCACCGCGCGGTTCGCGAGTTCAAGGGCCTCCTCGAGCGTGCGCCCGACCTGGCTCATCTTGCCGCTCCGCTCGGCGAACATCCGCTGCAGCTCGTCGGGGTCCATCGCGCGGGGATTGCTGACGCTCCGCGTGAAGATGACCTTGTCGGCGCCGAGGTTCACCCGATCGAGCATCGCCCCGACGTCCTTGTCCGAGCAGCATCCGAAGACGCAGACCATCGAGTCGTAGGGAACGTGGGCTCCGGCGCACTTCATCAGCGCGGTGATCGCGGCGGGGTTGTGCGCTCCGTCGACGAGCACGCGGGGACGCTCGTGCACGACCTGCATGCGGCCCGGCACCCGGGTCTTCGCGAGACCCGCGGTCACCTTGTCCTCCGGGCAGTCCATGCCGTTGGCGCGGAGGATGTCGATCGCCGCGAGGGCGAGTCCGCAGTTGCCCGCCTGATGCTCGCCGGGCAACGGCACCGGCAGGTGCTCGAGGCGGCTCGTCTGGCTGTAGAGGCACACGCGGGTGTGGGGGCCGAGATCGGGGCTCGAGCAGAAGCGGCTCGAGAACTCGATGTCCTTGTTGACCACCTTGAACGGCGCGCCGATCTCGGTGGCGACCTCGCGCATCACCGCGTCGATCGGATTGTCGAGATCGAACGCCAGGGCCGGGACGCCGGGCTTGAAGATGCCGGCCTTCTCGCGGGCGATCTCCTGACGAGTCGTGCCGAGCAGGCGGGTGTGGTCGAGATCGATCGAGGTGACGATCGAGACCTCGGGGATGACGACGTTGGTCGAGTCGAGGCGACCGCCGAGGCCGACCTCGATCACCGCGATGTCGATGGCCTGCTCGGCGAAGTGCTTGAACGCCGCGGCGGTGACCACTTCGAAGAAGGTCGGCGGGGAGTCGAGCGCCGCGGACGCCTCGGCGACGGCGCGGATCGCGTCGGTGAACGCGTTGCGGTCGATGGGACTGCCATCGATCGAGATGCGCTCGCGGACGTCGATCAGGTGCGGGCTGGTGTAGCGACCCACCGTGTAGCCGCATCCCTCGAGCATCGAGGCGAGCATGGCGACCGTCGCGCCCTTGCCGTTGGTGCCGCCGACGTGGATCGAGCGGAACTGCTCGTGCGGATTGCCGAGCTTCGCGAGGAGCGTCCGCATTCGGTCGAGCTTGAAGGCGTCGTCGCTGTAGCGCACGACCCGCATGCGCTCGATGTCGGCGCGGTCGTGGAGCCATCGCAGGGCGGCCTGGTAGCCGGAGATGTCGCTCGAGGCCGCCTTGCCCTTCTTCGCCGCGGGCCGCGGCTCGATCACCGGCGCGGAGGCTTCCGCGAGCGAGATGTTCGTGAAGCCCTTCACGGCCCTGCGAGGGGAGGAGGCCGGCTTCGGCGACGACGCCGGCTTCGCCTTCGGCTCCTTGGTCGCGGCCGCCCCGGCGGACTTCGCGGCCTTCGACTGCTTCGCCGGCTTCACCTCCGCCGGGCTGGCCTCGGCGGCGGGGGCAGCCTTGCGGGAAGACTCCTTGGCGGCGGAAGTGGCCTTGGAAGCGGACTTGGAATCCGTCGACGAAGCGGACTTCTTGGTTCGAGGCATAAGGGGGCAATCTTATCGAAGGACTCGTTCAGGTTCAATGATCGTGTTGCAAGTCGTTGATATCAATTGACTTGCATGCATGCCGCTGTTTCTGGAACGAACCGGCCACCAGATTGCGGACCTAGGCTGGCCAGTGATGACGCGGATACCGGCGACTGAGTTCGCCTCGGATCCGGGGGTAGAGCTCCCGCCAGAAGCTCTTGAGGTCGGTCGTCACCTGAATGGGTCGCTGATTCGGGGCGAGGATCTCGAGAAGCACCGGCACGCGACCGCCCCCGACCGACGGCGACTCCGTCATCCCGATCAGATCCTGGATCCTGGCCCGGCCCCGCGGCGGCTGTCCGGGCTGGTACTCGACCTTCATGCGAAAGCCAGACGGCATCGCGATGCGCTCGGGCGTCATCGCGCGGACGAACGACGCGTCCTCGCGAGACAGCGTCGCCTCGACCGCGGCGAGCACATCGAGCGCCTCGAGGTCCTTCGCCCGAACCGCGCCGGCCGAGACGGCGATCTCGCGGCGCAACGCGCGCAACGAGGCGTCGTCGCCGCCGGGAAGGCCTCGTTCGGGAAACCACGATGCGACGCACCGCACGCGATCGAGCCACGCGTCGACAGCTTCGTTCCAGCCGGGGATCGACGCCTCGCCCGATTCGATCTTCTCGGCCAGCAGCGTCGATGCCGCCGCGATCGCCTCGTCCGATCGCGGCGGGCGAATCGTCTCGTCGATCTCGATGCCCGCGACGACGGTCGTCTCCCGCTCCTCGACCGCGGCGAGCCGCGCGTTCCACGCCAGTTCACGACGCTCCTCGATCGAGTCCGGCAGCGCCTCGAGCAGCCACTCGGGCGCCAGCCACGTGGCCATCGACAGCAGCGTGTCGCCCGATTCGCCCGGGGCCTCGCGGATCGAGAGCGCGAGCGCCGCGCCCGCGAGCGACGCTTCGACGAGCACGCTCTCCCGATCGAACCGCACGCGGCGCCGGCCCGGCATGAGCCCATGCGGCTTGAGCCGATCCGGCTTGCGGGCGAGGTGATCCGGAAAGCCCCGCACCAGAGACACCGCGAGGTCCTCGCTCGATCCGCCGCCGTGGCCTCGATCGGAGCGATCGCCGCTCGAACGCTCGATCTGCCGCGCCGCGAAGGCCGCATCGCGCAGCGCCCGACGGTCGATCCCCGGCGGAATCGCAGCGCGGTCCTCGGCCGACATGAACGACTCGAGCAGGCGCTCCTGCCTGAAGAGATCCGACGGCGGATCCTCGCCCCGATCGAACGAGGAGAGATCGGGCGCTCGGCCGGGCGGAAACAGATCCCGCTCCGAGAGGATCGCGGCGCATCGGGCTGCACGATCGGCGACGCCGCGCGAGGTCGCCTCGATCAGCACCCGTCCAAGTCGAGGGTGCACGGGCATCGACGCCATGCGAAGGCCATCCGACGTGACCGCGCCGCGCTCGTCGATCGCGCCGACGAGACGCAGCGTGCGCTCGGCGCCCTCGAGCGACGAGGCTTCCGGCGCCTCGAGCCATGGGAACGATCGCGGATCCGCGAAGCCGAGGCGATGCAGCATCAGCAGCGCGCCGGCGAGGTCGACTCGCTTCACCTCCGGATCGGGATGCTCGGACCGACGCGCGTGCTCGGCCTCGGTCCAGAGCCGCACGCAGCGGCCCGGCGCCGTGCGACCGGCGCGACCCGCACGCTGGTCGGACGTCGCGCGGCTCGTCGCCTCGAGTCGAAGCGCGTCGAGGGGGCGCTGCGGATGGCGGCGATGCACCCTCGCAAGACCCGCGTCGATCACGGTGCGGATCCCCTCGATCGTGATCGAGGTCTCGGCGACGTTGGTCGCGACGATCGCCTTGCGGCTCGCGGACGGGCGGATCGCGCGGTCCTGCTCGGCCGGCGAGAGTTGTCCGTGCAGCGGCAGCGCCTCGAGCGGCTCCCGAAGCGAACCGGCCACTCCCTTCAGCCGCTCGATCGTCCGCGCGATCTCCCGGACGCCCGGCATGAAGATCAGAAGGTCCCCCGCCGTCTCGCGCCGTGGTCCCTCGAGCACGGATCGCACCGCCTGCGCAGCGCGGTCCTCGGGGTCTTCGCGGGAGGCCCTCTCGGCGTACTCGATCTCGACCGGATACGACCTCGTCGCCGCGGCGAGGATCGGAGCCTCGAGCGCCGCGGCGATCGGCTCCGCGGCGAGCGTCGCGCTCATCACCACCAGTCGCAGATCGCGTCGAGTCGCGCGGAGCGATCGGACGAGGCCGAAGAGCAGGTCCGCGTCGAGCGATCGCTCGTGGAACTCGTCGAGGACGACCGCGCCGATCCCCGGCAGTTCCGGTCGCTCGAGCATCTGACGCAGGAAGAGCCCCTCGGTCAGGAAGCGGATCCGCGTCTGCGGCGTGATCGCGCGTTCGTGCCGCGTCGCGAACCCGACCTCGTCGCCGCCGAGGGTCGCCCCAAGGAGATCCGCCACCCGCTGCGCAGTCACCCGAGTGGCAAGTCGCCGCGGCTGAAGCACCACGATGCGGTCGCGGATCGACGGGTCTTCCGCCAGCAGCAGCGGGATGCCGGTCGTCTTGCCCGATCCGGTCGGTGCGACGATCACCGCGGCGCCGGGATCGCGCATCGCCTCGCGCAGCGGCTCCCGCAGCGCCATCGCCGGAAGATCGCGCCAGGATGACGAGGTCCGTTGATCGTGGCGCGGACTGCCGGTCACGGCGAGGATCCTACGGAGCGGCGTTCGAACCGTCCGGCCCAGCACGACGGCACCGACGGCATTGCCGTGGTCAGACCTGGTTGGCGTGTGGTTCGGAACTGCGTTCGGCCGCGCGAAGCACCAGCGTCCGCATGCGGAGGCTCGCGATGACGACGCCCGCGAGCAGGAGACCAGTCATGGCGAAGAGCGGCCACAGGCCTCCGATCGTGCGGGTCGGGTTGGCCGGATCTGGATCCATCGCGACCCATCGCGTGCCCCAGAGCATCGAGATGAAGAGGCCGTTCACGAGGAGGCCCACCAGCCCGAGCAGCCACCGGACCGGCTCGCTGGTGCGAAGGCGCTCCTCCGGCGAGAGCGCCATCCAGCGCTTCTTCTGCGGCACGTTCACGATGCCGGGGAAGTGCCTCACGAGCGCCGGCATGAAGACCGCGAGCCCACCGATGATCGCGGTCATCCACGTCGCCACGAACGGCAGCATGAACCAGTTCGCCGCCGTGGCGGGCCCCCAGCGATCGGGAACGCCCGCGGAGTCGAAGTGGAGCGGGATCTTCGCCGGGAGCGTCGGCCACCAGGTGGCCGCCAATCCCCACAGGACCGCGAGTGCGCCGATCGGACCGATCGCGAAGATCGCCGAGGTGGCGAGCGAGCCCTTCGCGGCGAGTCGACGGTCGTCGTCTGGCATGCCCGCGACCGCCTCGAGTTCGGGATCGATCCGCGCCATCGTCAGAGGCCGCCGGTCAATCGCTTGCGCACGTCGACCATGAAGCGGGTGATCTGTCCCTGCTCGCGCGGCGTGGCGGCCGCCTCGACGTCGGTCTGCCAGAGATCGAGGAACCTCGCCGCACCGACCTCGGTGAGCGAGATGTCGACCGCCCGCTCGGCCTGACGCTCCTGGCCGCGGCGAGCCTCGCGCCGGAACTCGTCGATGCGATCCTCGTCGCTGCGCTGTCGAGGCTCGCCCATCGCGATCTCCTCGCCGACCTTGCTCCATCGCACGAGCCACTGGTCGATGAAGGCGCCGCGCTCCTTGTCGGGAAGGTTCACGTAGGTCGCCGCGCCGTCGGCGAGGATGTCCTTCGCGAGCGTGCGGGCGTTCTGGCGCAACTGCTCCTTCGACTTCACGGTGAGCCCCGCGAAGAACGCCGCCATCACCGCGGACTCGCTCTGCTCGACGCCGCGGAACCGGTTCGCGAACTCGATCATGAACCGGACCCGCTCCTCGAGCGGCAACTGGTTGAAGTCGTCGATCGCGAGGTATCCGAGGACGTCGTCGACGGGCGTGTCGAAGATCGACGGCGGCGGCTTCCATCGGCTCGACCACCATGCCCACACGCCCCCCGCGAGACCGAGCGTCGCGGCGATCGCAACCGCCGCGACGAGTCCGCGGCGATGCGTCTCGAGTCGGTCGCGGATCTCCCACCACGAGGGCAGGCTCACGGCTCGGCCTCCGAGGGCGGTCCTTCGCCGACGTCGTCGGCGATCTCCTCCGCGGTCGGCATCGCGCCGACGCTTCCGTCGCGGAAGAGGCCGTTGCGGGGGTTCCGGTCGCCGATCGGATGGCGGTCCTGGCTGTCGGAGAGGATCGCGAAGCGCCGCGCCTCGTTCGCGTTGTCGTAGAAGTTCGTCACGAGCCGCGCCTCGAGCCGGGTGCGCTGGCGATCGATCTGGCTCTGCGAAAGCGTGCCGTCGAGCATCATCGGAAGCAGCGCCTGCGCGACCGGGATCTGGATCTGCGGGCTGTAGCGCAGGAGACCCGGCATGTAGTAGTAGCTCGTGCCGGTCGCGAGCGACTCGTCGTCGACGTCCGCGGGGCAGAACCACGCCTCGCTCCGCGGATCGATGGTGGCCTTGAGGAGGTCGGGAAGCCCGCCCTCGGGACCCGCGTCGGTGACGAGCGGCAGGAAGTCCGTCATCGGCAGCGTGCCCCGATTGGCGAGCCGGTACGAGTCGACCGCCGATCCGAGCTGGCGCAGGTTGTTGAGGCACTGGGTCGACAGCGCGCCCGCGCGGATGTTGCCGACCATGGGAAAGAGCAGACCGAGCAGCACGATCATGATCCCGACCGCGACAAGCGTCTCGACGATCGTGAAGCCGAGGCGACGGGCTCTGTTGAACGAGGTCGATCGCATCTCGGCGGCTTCGCTCGGGGTCTCGGTCCGGAGGCGGCGGGGTCGGAGGACGGAAGGGACTGTAGGGACGGATCAGACGCCGGTTTCGCCCCCGACCTCTCGTGACGACGCAAATCGGCGATCCGTGGCCGAGGACCCGCGAATCCGCGTGCCTCCGCCGCTCAACCGGCCTCGGCGAACATCCCCTCGACGAACGCCTCCGGATCGAACGCCTCGACATCCTCGGGGCGTTCGCCCACACCGACGAGCTTGACGGGAAGGCCCATCTGATCGCGGATCGCCATCACCACGCCGCCCCGTGCGGTCCCGTCGAGCTTGCTCAGGAAGATCCCGGTCACCTGCGCCGCCTGCGTGAAGACCTCCGCCTGACGGATCGCGTTCTGGCCGGCGGTCGCGTCGAGCACCAGCAGCACCTCGTGGGGCGAACCGGGGATCCGCTTCTGCACGACGTCGCGGATCTTGGTGAGCTGCCGCATCAGGGTGTCCTGCGTGTGCAGCCGGCCCGCGGTGTCGACGAGCAGCACATCCACGCCTCGCGCGACCGCGGCCTGCGCCGCATCGAAGACGACCGCCGCCGGATCGGCGCCCTCGGCGCCCTTGACCAGATCGACTTCGAGCCGCTTCGACCAGATCTCGAGCTGCGCGACGGCTCCGGCGCGGAAGGTGTCGGCGGCGGCGAGCAGCACGCTGCGGCCTTCGGCCTTCAGGCTCGCGGCGATCTTCGCGACGCTCGTCGTCTTGCCGGATCCGTTGACGCCGACGACGAGGATCACCGTCGGCTTCTGCTCGCTGCGCGCGAGTGAGAGATCGACGCCATCCCATCGGCGACGCAGTTCCTGCTTGAGGAACGGAACCACCTCCTCGCCGGTCGAGATCCGCCCCGCGATCCAGTCCTTGCGAAGCGCCTCGACGAGCTCACGCGAGGCCTTCACGCCGACGTCGGCACCGAGAAGCCGCTTCTCGATCTCCGCCAGCAGCGACTCGTCGATGCGCCGTCCGGCGAGAAAGGCCTTGAGACCCACGAACGCTTCGGCGGTCCGGGAGAGCCCGCGCTTGAGGATCGCCGCCGCAGCCTTGAAGAGTCCCATCGCGCAGCCTCAGCCTTCCTGTCCCGCGGCGGCTTCGGAAGCAGGCTCCGCGTCGGACGGCGCGATCGAGCGCAGCAGCGCCGCGAGCACGCCGTTGATGAACGCCGCGCTGCGGTCGGTGCCGTACTCCTTCGCCAGTTCGACCGCCTCGTTGATCGCGATCGGGCCGGCCGTGCCTGACTCGAGGATCTCCCAGCAGCAGAGCCGGAGGATGTTGCGGTCCATGACCGGCTGACGGTGGAGCGGCCACTCGCTCGTGAACGGCGCGAGGAGCGCATCGAAGCGGTCCCGCGACTCCCGGATCTCGAGGGCGACCTCGAGGCCGCGGCGACGCTCCTTGGCGGACGCCTCGACCTCTTCGACCGCCGCCTCGAGCGACTCGGCTTCCGGCGCCGCCACGAGGTCGTGCTGATAGAGCGCGACGAGCGCCGCGTGGCGGACGCGCCGCGAGACGCTCATGGTCGGGCTCCCGTCGTCGCGGGTCGGGCCACCTCGGCGATCGTCTCCGCAGCGAGAATCACCGCGTCCATCGCTTCGCGACCCTTGTTCCCCACCTTGCCGCCGGATCGATCTCGGGCCTGCTTGAGTTCGTTCACCGTGAGGACCCCGAACGCGACCGGCTTGGCATGGCGGGCCGAGAGATCCGCCAAGGCCTGGGCCACTGCGGCGGCGAGGTAGCGGTCGTGACGCGTCTCGCCGGCGACGATGCAGCCGAGCGCGACCACCCCATCGAGATCGCTTCGTGCCGCGAGCGCCGACGCGATCGCCACCAGTTCGAAGGCGCCTGGACTCGAACATCGGATCAGGTCGGACTCGTCGCCACCGGCCTCCCGGAAGGCCTCGATCGCGCCCTCCTCGAGCTTCGACGTGATCGACTCGTGGTATCGGCTCGTCACGATCGCCACGCGGCGTCCGCGGGCCTTCGGCGAAAGGGAGTTGGCGGCAGCGCCGCCGCGGTCGGTTCGATCGCGCATGCAGGTTCTGTGACGGGGCGGATGAGGCTTCGGCAGCGGCGCCGGAGGCGAAGGGTCCATGCTACGCCGAGACTGCGTTCCTCCTGGGGTGATGCGTTGGAGTTCGATGCTCGTGAACTCGATCGCACGACAAGCTCGAACGGGACGAAGTGCCGAGGCTCCGAGAACCCACGACCGGGATCGGAGCGGCTCGGGAGTCGTCAGGCCCGCCGCGTCGTCGGGATTCGATCCCGCCCGACCCGACGCGGGCTCGCTCGCCACGGCCCTCGCCGGACGCCGCTGCACCCGCGGCAGGCCGACGACACGCGGTCGGGGAGCAAGTCCCCGTCCGAGAGTTGGCTCGCCCCGACCGTGCGGACGGCACCTGCGCCGAACCTGTCCTTGCGCGAGCACCAGCCGCCGGTCGACCGCACGGTCCGAGAGATCCCGAGCGACCCGGCGTTCCCCACCGGACTTCTCGGCTCGCGGGTGGTACGCAAGGTCCTGTAATGACTGGATCTAGAGTCGCCAACGCTCTTCCGTCGCCCGACTTCCCTGGCCCAGGGCTGCCACGCATCAACGGCAAAGACAAGGGTTTGTGCTGGCGTGGACCCGGGGGCGGTTTACCTTCTCTCTTTGGGGGATCCGCCTGAGTTTCATTGAGGGTTCAGTGAAACCTGGGCGTGTTCGAGTCGCTCCGTACGAGTCGGACTCGTCGGAGCCGGGAGACGCCCGCCGGTCGGCGGGTCCATCACACCGTCCGCGACCGCGATGCATCCGGCCGCGGGCTCAGGAAGAGCCCTGGCAAGCCCAGGCAAGGAGACGAGACATGCGTAGCAAGATGTTGTGCGGCACCGCCGCGATCGCCGGAGCGGCGCTGGCTTGGCCGGCCGCTGCGGACTTCGTTGTCGATCTCGGGTCCGGCACCCTCGCCGGCGGCGAGACTCGGTTCGTCGAACTCGACGTTCAGGGCCAGTTCATGGTCGGCTTCGAGATCACCTTCGACTACATCCCCGGCGCTGGCGCCGAGTGGGCCTCCGACATGGCCTTCTGGGTCGACGACGCCGCGGGCAGCCCGAGCGTCCAGATCGGCGGATTCAACGTGCTCTTTGCGAACCAGCAGGGCGCGCTGTGGGGCTTCGACGGCGCCGGCTCGGCGGCGGCGGGCACCTACTCCGACTCCCAGACCCTGATCCACAGCGGCGACGGCATCTGGCGTTTCTCGATCGGCAACGGCTGGAGCGCCTCGGGCGGCGCGACCTACAACAACGTCGTGGTCACCGTGATCACCGGCGACGCCGGCGCCTGCGGCGACTCGACCGAGAGCTGCACCACCCCGCATGACACCCCCGGCTGCAACAACGCCGGCTGCTGCGTGCAGGTCTGCGAATTCGAGCCCGCCTGCTGCATCATCGAGTGGGATGCGTTCTGCGTCGACGCCGCGGTCAAGATCTGCGGCCTCTACGTCTACGACTGCCCCGGCGGCGGTCCGGCGAACGACTGCCCGACCAACGCCACCGTGGTCGAGGACGGCGACTCGCTCCCCTTCAACACCACCAACGCCAACACCACGGCGCCCAACGGCTGCGAGGACTACGACCCGACGCTCTACTTCGACGTCTGGTACCAGTTCACCGCGCCCGCCAACGGCGTGCTTGTCATGAGCACCTGCGATACCGCCGACTTCGACACGAAGGGCCGCGGATACGACATCGGCGACGGCACCTTCGATCCGAACACCCTTCCCGATCGCATCGTCGCCTGCAACGACGACGGCCCGGGCTGCTCCGGGTTCACCACGATCCTCGGCTTCAACGTCGAGGGTGGCGTCACCTACCTGCTCGCGCTCGGCGGCTACCTCGGCGAGAGCGGCTCCGGCACGGTCGCCTTCAACTTCACCCCCGAGGCCGCCGGCTGCGGTGACCCCGCCTCGGGCAGCTGCTGCGAGGCCCAGCCGCTCGCCTACTGCAGCGATGGCGCCTGCTGCGAGACCGTCTGCGCTCTCGACGCCTTCTGCTGCGACACGCAGTGGGACGGGTTGTGCGCGAACCTCGCATTCGAGAACTGCTCCCCGCTCTGCGGCGAGCCGATTCCTCCGCAGACCTGCTCGGCGCCCGGAGCGAACCCGCTCGACAGCAACAACAACGACAGCCTCACGACCGGCGGCATCGCCTGCGCCGCGGGCGGCATCACCACCCCCAACACCTACGCCCGCGTCTTCACCCAGAGCGAGCTCGGTGGCGCGTACTCCTTCAGCTGCGTCAACTTCGGCCTCGACAACTCGGGCGGCTACCTCGAGGGCGAGATCGGCGTCTGGATCGATGAGAACGGCGGCGAGCCGTCCGTCAACGACGTGGTGCTCCTCCAGAGCTATCCGGTCGGCCTCTACAACGGCGACAACCAGCTCGTCACCGTGACGGGCGACTCGCTCTGCGTCGAGCTCACCGGCAACCAGACCCTGGTCGTCACCCTGTCGATCCCGCAGGCGGTCACCGGCTTCACGACCTTCGCCGGCGGCACCGACTCCAACAGCGAGACCTACATCCTGTCGGAAGCCTGCGGACTCACCGACTTCCAGACGCTCGCCTCGATCGGGTTCCCCAATACCCACTGGTTCGTCCAGCTCTCGGGCAACATCGGCTGCCAGGACGGCATCCCCGGCGACCTCAATGTCGACGGCGTGGTCAACGGTGCCGACCTCAGCATCCTGCTCTCGGCCTGGGGCACGGCGGATCCGGTTGCCGACATCAATGGCGACGGTGTCGTCAACGGTGCCGACCTCAGCACCCTGCTCTCGAACTGGACCGCCTGATCCGCGATCGCGGTTCGGACGTCTCGTCTCCAACCACCCCCTCGGGCCTCGGCCCGAGGGGGTTTTTCGTGCGCGGATCGATCGGCTTCGGCCCCGCGACTCGCTCGCCTCGGCCCCAAAGACAAGCCCCTTGCCGCTCGCGATGCGGCCGATCGATGGCCCCATGGCACGGGCGGCCGCGGAAGCTGGCCCGCTTCGAGGCGTGGCGAGACCGACCCTCTTCCGCGACGAAGCGGCTCGACGAAGGGCGGAAGTCGCCAGGCCGCTTCTACACTCGACGCCGATGCATCTCGCCGTCCGAGCCTTCGTCTTCACGACGCTCCTGATCGCGGTCTCCTGCGCGCCACGGAAGATCCGCGTCGAGGTGTCCGCAGGCGAGGAGGGCGTCGTGCGAACCTTCGCGACCAATCGCCTCGACCCCGAGGAGTCGACCCGCATCGAGAGCCTCTACGGGACCGGCAGCGTGCGAAGCGACGGCGGCGAGACCGCCTTCACCGCCTCGTTCGGCGAAACGCTTCCGAGCGAGGTCGGCAACCGCAGCGGGCTCTCGGAGATCCGCACCTCGCTCGGGTCCGCCAAGTTCTACTGGGAGTCCTTCGATCCGCAGGCCGACCATTGGCGAGACCTCGAGCACCGCATGGCCTCGGGCGAACTGTGGGTGCGGATCTTCGGCCGATGGGCGGAGATGCAGATCGAGGACGACTCGAGCCGCGAGGAGTTCAACGCGGTGCTCGAGCGGGAGTATCTGCCGCTCGCCCGCGACACCATGCTCATGTGGAGCGCCATGCAGGCCGCTTCGCAGGCGCAGCGGGTCGCCGCACGGGTTCGGGACGCGAACGATCGCGGCGCGATCAGCGACGACGAACGCTTCCGGCGTTCGGTCTTCCTGCCGCTGCTGCTGCTGCTCGCCGAACGCGGCTTCTTCTCGCCGGAGGAGGCCCAGTGGCTGATCCTCCTGTCGACGCGAGGCAATCCGAGCGAGGCCGAGCGGCGGTGGAGCTTCGCGGAGGTGATTGCGCCGGCGCTGCAGCGGCAGTTCCGACGGTTCGACCCCGACGCCGCGGCGCCGACCTTCCCGTCCCTGCTCGCCTCGGGCGTCTCCTTCTACTTCTTCGCGTCCAACTCGTCGCGACTCGACGATCTCATGCTGGCCTCGCCGGTCATTCCCGAGGCCGACAAGGAACGTCTTCGGCGCGGCGATCGCGGCATCGCGCTGCCTCCGGTGTTCGGCGTTCGAATGGGCAGCCGCGCGAAGCCCACCGAGACCGAGGTGGTGCTGGCGACCGGCACCGAGCCCTACCTCACCAATGGCGCGTGGGACGCCGAGACGAAGTCGGTCGTCTTCAAGGGCCGAATGGTCGATGGGCGCGAGCGTCTCACGCTCTACCCCTCCACGTTCCAGGCCGCATGGTCGATTCCGGACGAGGCGTTCCAGTCGAAGTGCTTCGGCGAGGTCCTGCTCGAGGGCGAGGCTCTCGCGGCCTACTGCGGCTGGCACCAGGCGCTGCCGGAGAAGCCCCGCGTTCGATGGGATGCCGCCCTCGACACGCTCGCCGAGTCGGGAGACCGCAAGCCGCTTCGCGACGCGCTCTCGAGCATCAGGCGGAACTTCGACGTGCCCGAGGCGATCGAACGCTGGCTCGATGGTGCGGCGTAGGCGGGCCACGTCACGCGC
>JBMSXH010000011.1:0-16617 GCA_049425445.1 Phycisphaerales bacterium
GCGTGCTGGAACTGGAACGAGCTCGTCAACTTCGCCCCGGCGGACGAGTACGACCAGTTCGACGTGCCCTTCGACCAGTTCATTCCCGATGGCAAGCTCGCGAGCGCCGACAACCCGCGCTTCGCGGCGTTCGACACCGTGAGCGATCTGTGGCCGACGACGCCGGTGACGGCGGGTCCGCTCGAGGTGACGATCTTCGCCTCGACGCCGCACAACCCGCTGAAGATCTACGCGTTCCTGACGACGCCAGACCACGAGTGGGGCCACGAGCCGCTGACGTGGGACGAGATGCGTCCCGTCCCGGTCGGGCCGGTCACCCTCGAAGGCAACGAGTACACCTTCACCGTCACGCTGCCGCCACGATCCGGTCGGCACTCGCTCTACGTGATCTGGCAGCGCATCGATCCCGCGGGCGAAGGCTTCTACATGCTCGCCGACGTCGACTTCGGCGACTGCACCGCAACCTGCGAGTGCGCCGGCGACCTCGATCGCAACGGCCGGGTCGATGGCGGCGATCTTGGGCTCATGCTCATCGCCTGGGGCAGCGCGGGTGGCGACGTCACCGACGACGGAACGACCGATGCCGCCGACGTGGCGGCGCTCCTCGGCTCGTGGGGCTCCTGCGGCCCCGATTGCGATGGCGACGGCGACTCGGACTACGACGAGATCGAGGCGGGCGCAGCGGACTGCAACCTCGACGGCATCCCGGACGAGTGCCAACCGCAGCCCGACTGCGACGGCGACGGGGTGTGGGACGTCTGCGCGATCGCGAACGGCCTCGTCGCCGACTGCGATCTCGACCTGATTCCCGACTCGTGCGAGATCGCCGCGGATCCCACGCTCGATGCCGACGGCAACGGCATCCTCGACGAATGCCAACTCGACGGCTTCACCTACGTCTGGGAGGTGACCAACGACTGGGGATCGGGATTCATCGCCAACCTGACCATCCACAACGACACCGGCCAGTGCCTCAGCGGCTGGGAGATCCTGTTCACCGCGTCGACCTTCACCGTCGATTCGGTCTGGAACGGCGTGCTGGTGCCGCGAAGCGACGGCACCATCCGCATCGTCAACGAGACCTGGAACGGCAACGTCTGCAGTGGTCGGAGCTTCACGATCGGCATGCAGGGAAGCGGCACGCCGTCGGCCCCGACCGGGATGCTCGTCAACGACAGCCCGGCGGCCCCGGCGCCCTGATCACCCGATCACGACTTCGCCTTCGGCCTCAACCAAGACCGACGAGCATCGCTGCCGCCGCCACGAGGCTGCGCTGGTCGGTCGGATCGATGATCCAGAGCCAGTCGTCGAAGAGGAATTCGAGCCGCGCCGCAAGCAGTGCGATGCGGCCCATCACCGTGAAGCCGAACGCCGCGCCGAAGGTGATCATCAGATACCAGATGCCCACCCGCGCGACCTTGCCGACGCCGCCCTTGTGCTCGACGCTGAAGAAGAAGTACGTCAGGCAGGCGAGAATGCCCACGAGCAGCAGCACGTTGCGGAGGCTCGCCCAGAAGCTGGCCATCCAGTCGACGCCGCCGTTGGCGCCATCGACCGGCACCGCGAGCGGAATGACGCTCGAGGAGACCTGGCTCAGGAAGTCGCCTTCGATGTAGCCGACCATGCGAAGCCCGGCCGTCGTGCCCACGATGAACGCGAGCGGCCACAGGCTGATCCAGCCGCCCTTGGGCATCAGTCGCCAGACGAGCATCACGCCGAAGACGAGCGGGACCAGATACGCCCACTCGACGCCGGTCGCGTTGAGGCCCGGCAGGAAGAAGGTCTTCGTGAAGGTCGGCGCGAGCTTGCCAAGCAGGTTCGGGACGAGGATGTCCCAGAAGCCCACCACCATCCAGTAGCCCGCGGACACGCCCACCACGATCGCTTCCGCGAGCCGGTAGAAGGGGTTGTCGCGATAGAGGAACGAGAAGATCGCGAGGGTGAAGAACGCGGCGACCCAGATGCCGATCGTGCGCGGCCAGTCGAGGACGATCCGGGTCTGCGCCGGATCGATCGCGCGAGCCGCGAAGTAGTCGCGCGGCGGCATCTGCACCGTGTCGGTCCACGAGATCGCGGCGGCCTTCTGCTCGGCGGTCGCGTAGCGCTCGACCTCGGGGCTCGACGCAGGAAGCCAGACCGTCTGCGCGGTCTCCTCCGCATCGGCGCCGGGCGGCGGAGGCACCGTCGTCTCGACGAACGCCTTCTCCACGCGTTCGACGTAGATCTTGCCCATGCCCTCGCCGCTCGTCGCACGCCAGGCGAGAAGCGCCGCGGCGGCGAGCAGGATGACGGTCCAGGTCAGCGTGCGGGCGTTCATCGCGCACCTCCCCGCTTGCGGCTCATGAAGTAGATCGCGTTGCCCGCGAGGATCAGGAACACCATCAGGAGGTGGGCCACGAGCTGCGGCCCCATCCGCCGCTGGCCTTCGAGGTACTTGCCGGGAATCGGAGCGTCCGCCGCGGCGATCAGCTCCGCCTTCACCTCGGGCGAGAGCGACGCGGCCGCGCCCGAGACGGTGAACTCCTCCGCGGCGCCGGGGCTCTTCGCGAACTGCTTCGCGAGATCCATGGCTTCGTCGGCGGCGATCCCGCCGCGCTCGAGCACCGCGGCCATGCGCCGCTCACGGATCCAGGTGTTCACGAGGAACTCGTACTCCGCCGCACCCTTGATCGCCCCGAGCAGACCGGTCAGCTGCTTGGGGATGTAGGGGTACATGAGCGGAGCCTGCACGCCGGTGCATCCCGCGACGGTCTTGATGCCGAACGGAGTGGACGCGTAGAGCACCCACTCCTTGCTGCCGGGATAGCCCGCGCTCACGTTCACGAGCAGGTCCACGTCCTGCACGCTGCGGACCTCCCGCATCATCGGGATCTCCTCGACGGGCGTGCCGCGGACATCGGTCGTGAAGTACTGCTTGAAGTCGGTGACGATCACCTTGATGACCGCCTCGTTGCCGGCCTTGAAGCCCAGGTCGACGTAGTCCTCGCCGTAGCGGTAGTGCGGATAGTCGGCCTGGATCACGCGACGGATGTTCTGCTGCACCATCCGCGGACCCACCGGCCAGAGCGCCATGAAGTAGAGCTTGTGGCCCTTCTCCGCGCAGTGCCTCACGAGCGAGGTGGCCATCGGGCCGAGCTCGCCCTCGCTTGCGGGGTCGTAGTCGAGGCTGAGCAGCACCTTCGAGCCCGCGGGCAGGTCGTTCACCGCGTCGAAGACCGCCTGCGCAAGCGGCGTGGGCGTCTCGGGGAAGGTCTTGCCGGTGATGCCGATCGCGAGGATCGGCACCGCGACGGCGAGGCCCATGAGAAGGAAGATCCAGCGACGGTCGAGGTTCTGGAGTGCCTTGAGCATCGGTCAGTCTCCCGATCCGAGGTAGGAGCGGTCGATGCCGAGCAGGATCTTCAGGCTCGTCGAGGCGATGCCGAGCGCGATCCCGATGATGATCGCGCGGTTGCCCGCGGTGTTGAAGACCTGCATCACGTAGACCGAGAGGTTCTCGAGACGAAGGCCCGCGAACGCGGAGTCCTCCGGGATCCACCCCGTCAGCACCACGCCCGCGAAGGTGCGGCCGAGCAGGATGATGAACGCGGTGCCGAGCAGCAGCACCGCCTCGAAGTTCTTCGCCCGGAACGCCCGGAACGCCGCGCTCGCGACGTAGAAGGCGAGCATCGCGAACATCGTCGAGGTGAGCGGCTTGAAGGCGTACTCGTAGAGCCACCAGAAGGGGCTTCCGGTGCCCTGCGTCTCGCCGCTGTACGCGACGTCGGGATACTTGGGATTGGGATGCACCCCGACCTTGAAGAGCCCGACCCACAGCGTCGCGAAGAAGCACGCGAGCACGATCGTCGAGTAGCCCCAGCCGGAGCCGCGGTCGGAGATCTTGCGGAGATGGACCTTCAGCAGGTTGCCGCCGCCAAGAATGAAGGCGACGCTCGCGAGGATGCTGAACCACGTGGCGACGTCCTCGCCCCATCCGCGCGTCGCGGGCAGGAAGGACGAGACCACCAGCGCCACGCCGGCGATCGCGGTGATCAGGATGGGAACGGTGCGTCTCATGGGTGTCGGCTCAGCTCCCGAGGATGACGTTGCGGAGGAACGAGACGGCGCCCGCGATCGCCTCGCTGCCGGTGACGGCCGCGAGCGTCGCGAGGACGGCGCCCACGAGAAGCACCGCGCCCACGAGCAGCTTGCCCATGTCCTGCCCCTTCAGGCTGCCGAGCTGGTCGGGCTGGCCGGAGAGGTAGGCGCTCGCGGCGAAGAACTCCTCGCCGATCAGCGTGTAGTCGCAGGCCGCGACGAAGAACGGCAGCTGGCTCGGCATGGCGGTGCCGGCGATCTGGATCGCGCCGATCGAGTTGCCGGTCTCGGCGAGGATGAGGCTCTCCGCGAAGAAGGCGCCCATGTAGAAGCAGGCCGCGGGCTTCTCGCGGACCATGGTGCCGCTCACGTAGGCGACGAAGCCGAACTGCTCGTCGGTCACGTAGTAGATGAGATCGGGGTTGTAGTTGTCGCTGCGACCGGCGGAGAGGTACGACGCGTGCACGGTCTCCCGCGCCGCGGTCATCACGAGGGATCGGCTCGTCGGGACCTCGACGCGGGCGTCGTACTCGGCGGCGATCTTCGCGACGCGGCCGAGGATGTTGATGCCGGCGACCGTCTGCAGGTCGTCCATGTCCTGGATGCCGTTGATGTAGAGGACCGAGCGGCCCATCTCCGTCGCACGGCCCACCGCCTCCTCGACCGCCGCGAGTCCCGCGATGGTGCGGATCTTGAGCGGCTTGCCGCGACGGGCGATTCCGATGAAGACGAGCACCGTGCCGCAGAGGAGCAGCAGGATGAAGAGCAGCGGCAGCCTCTTGGCGTCGAGGGCGCTCGGACTCGACTCGAGTTCCTCCTCGATCGGCACGATCGGGCCCTTCGCACCGTCGCGATCGAATGGCTGGATCGCGAGCAGGTAGCGCGAGCCGTCGACGAGCTTGTCGACATCGAACGTGGTGGCGTCTGGATCGGCGACCCCGACAAGCGTCCAGCGGACGTCGCCGCGATTCTCCTCGTCGGGCGTCCAGGCGGCGGCGGCGGCATCGCCCGCGGCCTTCGCGGCCTGTTCGGCCTGCATCCGCGCGTCCTCGGGCGCCACGCCCTGGGCCTCGAGCGACTCGATCGTCGACGTCCGTGCGGCATCCGAGGCGGCCGTCGCGGTGGCGACCCGTGAATCGCGATCGGCCTGCTTGATCTCCGCAGGCAGCAGGCTTCGGAAGACCAGATAGCCCGCGCGTCCCGGATCGTCGGCGTTCTTCCACTGCAGGCGGAGCGCCTTGCCCGCATCGAAGGGGCGATCGATGGCGACCACATCCGTCGGCGCCGGCGGCGCGGCGGCGGCCGAGAATGCCATCGCGGCGGCGGCCAGCCCGGCGAGGAGGAAGCCTCGCGTGCGGATCGGATTCATGAGGCGGCTTCTCGCATGCATGGGCTCCTGCGCGGCATCGCCGCGTCCACCGCAGTCGTCATCCTTCGATGAGCTCCACGTTCGCGCGCGGCACGACGACCTTCTCGCCGTCGGCGAGCTTCACCTCGAGCACCCGCGACTTCGATCCCGAGCCGAGCACCTGCGGCTCCGGCGGCAGCGTGGCCACCGTGCCGATCACGCCGAAGTGCGGATCGCGGATGATCCGCACGAGGCTTCCGATCTCGAGCACGCCCTCGGAGGCCTTCGCCGCCGAATCCCCGGCGTCGGTCGCGTCGAGCGGGACCACGATCTCCGGCCGCATCACGCCCGCGCGAATCTGCGTTGCGCCGTTGCAGCTCGCGGTGCGACCTCGCTTGCCCGCGAGCAGGTCGAAGGTGCGCTTGGCCATCGCGATCTCGCCGAAGCCCTCGGTGATGACCACCGTCAACCCGATCTGCTCCGAGCCGGTGATCGCCACGCCGAGGTCGTAGCCGAGGAGTTCCTTCAGATCGCTGTCGTCGATGCCGCCCGAGACGACCGCGGCGGCGCCGACTTCGCGGGCCTTGCGAAGCGCGGCCACGGTGACCCGCGCTCCACCGATCACCACGCATCCCTTGTGCTCGGGACGAACGAGATCCTCGTGCAGTTCCTCGGAGGGATCCTTGCACGCCATCGCGATCGGACCGGCGGTCTCGCCGCCGATCCCGAAGATCCCCTGCACCAGCGCCGAGTCGGCCTCGACCACGCAGCCTTCGCCCGCGAGCACCTCCGAGACCACGCCGTCGATGTAGGCCTTGACTCGAACCGGAATCGGCTCGCCGCGGATGAGGATCTGCCCGGTCGTCGAGGAGATCGTCTCGAGCGTGCCGGCCGCAGGGGCTCGGCACTCGCTCTTGAACATCCCGAAGATGCCCTTGCTCCGGCCGATCACCTCGTCGGCCTCGACCGCGTCGCCTTCCTTCTTGAGGAGCAGCGAGGGCACTTCCGCCGGCGTGCAGCCGAGCTTCGCGGCGACGTTGAACGGCGTCACGTCCCCTTCCATGAAGGTCTCCGCGACGATCCGCGCCCCTTCGACCCGCTCGCCCTTGGCGACGAGGACCTTGCCCGAGATCGGCAGCAGGCGACGAGAGCGGAAGGTGATCCGCGGGGTGACCTTGAGTCCGGGGGTGTAGGCCTTCGCCATCGGGCGTTTCGCTCTGGGATCGATCTCGGATCGCTGCGGGGATTCGACCCCGTCAGGCAGGATACAGGTCCATCGCCGCGAACCACCGCCGCAGGCTCGCGCGGCGTTCGGCGGTCTCCTCGGGCAGAAGCAGCGGGCGTCCCCGACCATCGAGGATGAGCCCGACCGTGCCGCCCTTCACCTCGCGCGAGACCGCCTTGCCAGGTCCCGCGCCGCAATCGAAGCCGCGCTCGGGCTGCACCTCGACCGTCGCGGTCGCGCCCGGCGCGAGCGGGAACCGCAGCAGGTCCCCGACCGCGACCTGACCCTTCTCGGAGAGGCCGCCGCCCGAGATCGAGTAGCGGAAGCACCCCTTGCCGACCTTGCCCTCGCCCTTCGCCGCGACGCACGCGCCGAGCACGATCAGGCAGTCCCGCTCGAACACCTCCATCGCCGCCTGCTCGTGCACCCCCGCGAGGACGCCGAGGTGCGGCATCATGAAGATCGAGTCCTTCGCGAGGCTCGTGAAGCCTTCCGGCTCGAAGGCGTCGATCAGCATGAGGGCGGTCTGGCTCATGCGGGGCGCGTGGCTCAGCACGCCGCCCGAGGCGACGAGCAGGTCGAGCCGCATGTTGTCGACGAGGCTTTGTCCGCCGGCCTGCTGGCTGAAGACGTCGCCGACGGTGCGCTGCTGCTGCACGCCCTTCAGGGTCGTCGCGAACTCCTTGTGCTGCTGATACGCGAGCCGCAGCGCCTCCCGCGCGACCGCCTGCTCGAAGACCAGCGCCTCGAGCGTCTGCGGGATCGTGGTCGGCCGGATCATCTTGTTCTTGACCCGGTTGCGGAGCTCCCGCTCGTCCATGTCCAGATGCACCCAGCGGAGGATCCGGTCCATGCCCGCCTCGGCGCAGACGTTCGAGATCGAATAGCTCATCCCGAGGTTCGCGCTGACGGTGCGGTTGAAGACGCCGTCGAAGACGCTGAAGACGTCGGTGGTGGCGCCGCCGATGTCGACGCCGACCGCGTTGATCCCCTGACGCTTGGCGATGGTCTGCAGGATGTCGCCGACGGCGCCCGGCGTGGGCATGATCGGCGCATCGGTCCAGGTCATGAGCTTGTCGTAGCCCGGGGCGTGGGCCATGACGTGCTCGAGGAAGACGTCGTGGATGCGGTCCCGCGCCGGGCCGAGGTTCTCCTGCTCCATCGTCGGGCGAAGGTTCTCGACGACCGAAAGGTCGAAGCCCGGTCCCTCGAACACCTTCTCGACCGACGGCCGCGCGTCCTTGTTGCCCGCGAAGATGATCGGCAGCCGGTACTCGCCGCCGAAGCGGGGCCTCGGCTTCGCGGGCGCGATCAGCTCGGCGAGCTGCACGACCTGCGTGGTGTTGCCGCCATCGGTGCCGCCGGAGATGAGCACCATGTCCGGACGCAGTTCGCGGATCCGCTGGATCTGCTCGTGCGGCCGCCGCTTGTCGTTGGCGGCGATCGTGTCCATGACGATCGCGCCCGCGCCGAGCGCCGCACGCTTGGCGCTCTCGGCGGTCATCTGCTTGACGACGCCCGCGACCATCATCTGCAGTCCGCCGCCGGCGGAACTCGTCGAGATGTAGATGTCGCAGCCGTTGGGATCGTCGGAACTGGTTCGGCGGATGATCGTCCCGTCGTCCGAGACGAGCCTGCGCCCGGAGAGTTCGGCGATCTCGGAGACCGAGTTGGTCACGCCCACCGTGACGTCGGCGAAGGGCTCCTCGACCGTCGTCGGCGCTTCGCCGCGGTAGGTCTGGCGGAAGCCCTCGGCGGTGCGCTCGATCATGATCGCCTTGGTGGTCGTCGAGCCGCAGTCGGTCGCGAGGATGACCGAGATCCTCGAGGGATCGATCGCCGGGTGGGCGTCTCCGGAATGCTTCGCGGCGTGGGGTTGGCTCATCGGTTCTTCCGCGCCTGCCGGCGTCTCCATGCGTCTGCCTCGCGGACCGTCGCGAGGCGTGACAGGATACGGGACCGCCGCCGCGATCAGGAGCCCTCGGGTTCCCGCCGCGCGGCCACGCCCTCCTCGCGCTCGCGTTCGAGATCCTCGATCCGCCGTGCGAGGTGCTCGAGCGAGCCTCGCCGTTCAAGGAACGCCGCGAACGAGTCCCAGTGCTTCGGGCTGACCAGCACCGACGCCATCGGCTGGAAGAAGTGCATCGCCTGACTGCCGAGGTAGTTCATGGGCTTGCTGCACTCGAGGGCCAGTAGCGCCGGCGCGGTCATCCGCCGCTTGACGACCTCTTGGCACAGTCGGTCGACGATCGGCCGCTCCTCGTCGGTGGGCTCGGCCGGACCAGCCGGATCGACGGCGAAGGCGTTCGCGAGGATCTCCCGCAGCCGCTTCATGGCGTCGGGTCCTCGCTCGTTCGCGCAATCGGCCGCGGTTCGGTGATCGACGCTCCGCCCTGGGACTTGCCAGCCGGCGAAACCCCAGCCCCACGCAGATCGCGGACATCGATCGCCGCATGATGGGCTCGGACCATCGCCATCAGCCGATCGGGCGCTCCGCTCGCAGCCGGCCAGAGCAGATCGAGACCTCGTCGCCGCCAGCGCGGGCCGGCCGCGCGACCGATCCAACCGCCGCTCGACTGCACGGCGAGACGCGTGACCTCGCACCACGCGAGGCGTCTCGTGAAGAGCGGCCCCGACGCAACGACGCGAATCGTGTCGGCTTCGAATCGAGTGGGAAGCAGGAACCCGGTCAGCCAGACCAGCACGAGAAAGGCGGCCAACAAGCCCCAGAAGAGATCGCCGCCGATCGTTCCCGCGAGAGCTCCGAGGGCGACGACTGCCATGAGCAGTCCCGCGGCAGCAGCGGGCCGCTCTCGCAACGGCCAGGCCGTCCAACGCAGCGGTAGGTCGCTCGCGTCTCCCATCGAAACGGAGCGTAGCCGGGGCGAACCTCGCTTGGGGCGCGAGGCGCGGATCACTTGAAACACCACGCCGCGATCTGCACGCCGCATCCACCGTCCCACGCGGCCGGCACCGCCCGATTCGTTCCCATCGATCGCCTCCAACTCCCCACCGAGCGCGGCCTGCCGGCCGATCGTCACCGATCGCCGTGGCACCAAGAGAAAACCGGCCGGCCCATGAAGGGCCGACCGGTTGAGCCGTCGAAGCTCCGCGAGCGGAGCGATCGTCGGGTGGATGACGCTTCGATCAGAAGGTCAGCTGGAGCTGAGTCCGGATCGCGTACTGACCGCCCACACCGCTCGCCGGGGCGAAGCCGGTGGACGGAGCGTTGCCGAACAGGTTGCCGATGTCGTTGAACGACCAGCCGAAGTCGACGGTGACGCGAGCGTTCGACGAGGCGAAGTAGTTCAGACCGACGGTGATCACGCTGAGCTCGGTCGTCTCGCCACCACCGGTGACGTCGGCGTTGGCGTAGTCGTAACGACCGAAGACCTCCATGTCGTCGCTGAGGAAGTAGCCAGCCTGGACGTTGAAGCCCCAGGGGTTGCTGTTCAGGTTCAGCGAGTTGTTGTCGACGTTCTCCCAGACGAAGGCGGCGAAGATCGACGCGCCGCCGAAGTTCCAGGTGACGTCGGCCGTGATGCCACCAACGTTGGAGTTGGCGGCAACGAGGGCGTTCAGGGCGTCGTTGTAGGACTGGTAGAAGCCGGCGAGACCGACCATGATGCCAGCCTCGGTACCGGGACGGCTGTTCAGGCTGTCGAAGTCGGACCAGTTGCCGCTGAGCTTGACGTCAACGCGGCCCGCGAACGAGTAGCGGGTCGGGTTGGAGGTCCACGACGTGTCGTAGGAACCCTGGCCGAACACCTGAGCCGGAGTGTTGATGCCGTTGGTGTACGCCACCGCGGCGCGGAACATGTCGCTCTCGTAGCCGAGCTGCAGACCGGTCGAGTAGCCCTGATAGAAGTAGTAGGTGAGCAGGGAGTAGTCGACCGCGGTCAGATCGCCGGGATCGATCGCCCACTCGCGCATGAACGGGGCCTTGAACTGACCGCCACGCAGGCTGAAGCTGGTGCCAGCGAGCTCGACATCACGCTCGACGTAGGCCTCGAGCACATTGATGTTGCCGGCGCCGCCGGTGGCTCCGATCAGGTTGCCGTTGGTATTGTCAACGACTGGCTGCACGCCGCCGTTGCTGGTGCCGCCGAACGGGTTGCCGTACTGGATCTGGAAGAGGTACTTCCAGTCCTGCGCGAACGTACCACTGAAGTCGACGCGGGCTCGGCGAACATCGAATCCCCACGAGTCGTGGTACGGCCCGCCGGTGACGCCGCTGGTGCCGCCGCCGCCGGTCGATCCGTTCAGGATCCAGCGGAACTGCACGAGGCCGTTGATCTTCATCGAGAAGTTGCCGTCGGCGCTCGAGATGAAGAAGCCGTTGTCGTAGCCGGCGTTCGCGCCGCTCGACTGCAGGCTGCTGCGGGTCTCGGCATCCGCAAGCACGTCCTGGACGATGCCGCGGATCTGATCGGCCCGCTGCTCGGTCAGCCAGGTCTCGCCGTTCTGAGCCTTCATGGCGGCAAGCTCCGCCTTCAGCTCGGCGATCTGGGCGAGGGCATCGGTGTTGGCCTCGTCGGTGTTGCCGAAGCAGACCCCACTCAGGGTCAGCGCGGTCGTTCCGGCGAGGAGCCCAACGGTCTTGTTCAGACGCATTCGGAAGTCTCCTGCTGGGGGGTCGACTCGACTCGGGGTCGCCCGCCCGTCATCCACCCGTCCGTCAAACCCGACGCCACCAAGGCGTCGGCCGGACGTGAAAATCACCTATCGGCCGGTCGGGGCCGAATTGATGAGGGGCGGACTATAGCGACTTGCCGCAAGTCGTAAAGAAAGACCCGGATTCTGCCGGAAGAATCGATTCCAAGGCCCCAGTCCGCCGAGCGCGTGGATTCATAACTAGATTTACGACGGCAACTTGCGACGGGAACTGCCCGTACCGCCTCCTCGGACTGGCGCCGATCGGCTTCGGACGGGATCCGGAGATTTTTCGAAGACCGAAGGCCCGCCGCCCTCGTCAGGCCGTGGCAGGCGCACCCGATCCACGGGCTGGACGACTTCGCCCGGCCCCGCCGCCCGAAGTCGTCTCGACCTGAGGCAAGCCCTTCGAGGGCGGACCGAGCCGCTCGAGCGCTTCGGTGATCGTGCGAACACGATCGATCGACGCATCGCTCGCGGCGAGATCCTTCTGCGACGCCGGCACGATCACCCGTTCGATGCCGCGGCGCCGCGCTTCGGCGTAGCGAGCCTCGGCATTCGCCACCGGACGGATCTCGCCGGTCAAGCCGACTTCACCGAACGCGGCGACACCTCGACCGATCACGCGGCCGTAGTGCGCACCGGCGATCGCGAGCGCCACCGCCAGATCGCACGCCGGCTCGACGATCCGCAGCCCTCCGGTCGCCGCCGCGAAGACGTCCCGCTCGGCGAGTCTCAATCCGCCGTGCTTCTCGAGCACCGCGATCATCACCGCCAACCGGTTTCCATCGAGTCCGCTCGCCTTGCGGCGTGCGGTGCCTGGAATCGCCGTCGCGGTGAGCGCCTGGATCTCCGCGAGAAGTCCGCGTGAACCAGCCACCGTTGGAAAGACGATCGAGCCGGGGCGCGTGCCGGCCTCGGCATCGAGCGCGAGCGTGCCCGCCGCAGGCTCCGCGAGTCCCTGGGCCGCCATCTCGAGCAGGCCGATCTCCGCGGTCGATCCGAAGCGGTTCTTGATCGCGCGGATCACGCGGTGGGCGTGGTGCCGATCGCCTTCGAAGGACAAGACGACGTCGACGAGATGCTCGAGGAGCTTTGGTCCCGCCAGTTGGCCATCCTTCGTGACATGCCCGACCACCACGACGACGCTGCCGGTCCGCTTGGCGGTGGCGACGAGATCGAGGCAGCACCGGCGAAGCTGGGTCGCCGAGCCCGGTGCCGCGGGGAGGTCCGGGCGATGCAGCATCTGGATCGAATCGACCGCGATCACAGCGGGCCGATGCCGTCGAACCTGCTCGAGGATCCGCGGCAGGCTCACTTCCGAGAGCACCAGCAGCCCGGCCCGATCCGCCCCCCCGAGCCGTTCGGCCCGGAGTCGAACCTGCCCGGCGCTCTCCTCGCTCGATACATAAAGGACGGAACCGGAGCCGGACGACTCCCCGCTCTGCTTGGCGAGCCGGCCCGCCATGGAGGCGAGGGCCTGAAGAAGCAGGGTGCTCTTGCCGACCCCGGGGTCGCCCCCAAGCAGGATCGCGCTCCCCGGAACCACCCCCCCGCCGAGGACCCGATCGAGTTCGGCCACTCCCGTTGCAATCCGGGCGACCTCGCCCACCGGCACCTCGCCCAACGGCACCGCCCCGAAAGGCCGCCCGTCCGGCGCTCCGACGATCGTCTCTTCGGCGCCGGCGAGCAGGGAGGACCCGTGGTCGGCGGCTTCGGGCTCGCGATACCGCTCGAGCGAGTCCCACACGCCGCAGTCAGGGCACCGGCCGGCCCAACGCGGATGGGTGCTGCCGCACTCGCGACAGAGAAAGACCGTGCGGGACTTGCCGGAAGACTTCGCCACGGCGCGAGTGTATCGGTGCCGATCGCCACACCCGCCCGCTCGGAACAAGAAGGTCGACGATTGGTGAAGTCGGGCAGGTCGCACGAGCGAGACGGCCGCGGTCAACGGTCTCGCATGCCACGCGCATCGCTCGGCCAGCGGCCGCCGCGGGCCGTTCTGCCTCGACGGAGAGGTGGCGAACGCGCACCGCAGCCACGTCCAGCCGAACTCTGGTGCGACCTCGCGCCGACGGCCCCTTGCGACCTTCGCCTTCGACCTACGTCCCTCGCCCGAGCTTCACCGCAAGCTCGAAGTGCGCCTTCGAGACCGGCTGCACCGACAAACGCTGACCTCGGGCCAGCAGCGCCATGCCCGCAAACCGTCGATCCGCGCGGATCGCCTCGAGCGTCAGCACCGTCGGGAACCGCTCGACGAACTCGACCTGGGCCATCAGCCAGGTCGGCTCGGCGCGCCGAGACTTGGGATCGAAGTACTCGCTCCTCGGATCGAAGGCCGTCTCGTCCGGAACGGCGGGGCCGCACACCTTCGCGATGCCGGCGACTCCCGAGGGCTCGGCGTTGGAGTGGTAGAAGAGCACGCGATCTCCGATCCGCATCGAGTCGCGCATGAAGTTCCGAGCCTGATAGTTCCGCACGCCTTCCCAACCGGTGCGGCGATCGCGGGCGAGATCGTCGATCGAGTAGACGTCGGGCTCGGACTTCATCAGCCAGAATCCCGTCGAGGCGAAGACGGGCGGCGTCCGGCGCGAGGGCGCCTTCGCCGCCTCGACCGAGGGCTTGGTCGCCGCGACGACGCCTTGCGGCTTCGTGGCGCCCGTGGTCGCGCGACTCGCTCGTCTGCCGGTCGCCTTCGCCGCCCGCGGCGTTCGCCTGGCCGCACTCACGGAGCCGAGGTCTCGGTCGAATCGGCAGGCTTCGGAGCCTCCTGACCGGGCGCGATCCGCAGCGGACGCACATCCCACGCCCACTCGGCCGGATCGGGCGACTCGAGCAGGAGCAGCGACTTCTGCGGCTCCCCCATCGCACCGTTCACCTTGGGGCGGCGAAGCAGCACCGTGTCGCGATCGCCGTTCAACTCGAGCACGCGGATGCCGCGGGGCGCGAGCGTCTGGCGGTCGTAGAAGAGCTCGATGTATGCGGTCTCCTTCGCCATCTCGGTGCCCGCCCGCGGCACGAGGCGCAGACCGACGAAGTCCTCGAGCCGATCGAGAAGCGGCGGACTCGGCGGCGGCGGCTCGATCACCTCGAACCGCGCCAGGACGTCGGCCTTCCGTTGGGCGATCGGCAGCGGAATCGGGCCTTCGCCGAGTTTGAGCGGATCGATCGGCTCGTCGGGCATCACGAGCTGGCGACGCACATAGCGCTTCTGGCGATGGTCGAGTTCATCGAGCCAGCCGTCGGCGTACACCCAGTGCTGCCGCCACTGCTCGCCGTGGCCCGAGCCGTCGATGAACTCGTCGAAGACGATCGCGACCCGCGTCGCCTCGCCGTCTCGGGTGAGAAGCACCTGGCCAAGCCGCGTCTCGGACTCCTCGAGCAGCGCATCGAAGCGGATCAGCGTGAGATCGGCTTCGAGCGAACGCATGTCGCGGCCCGCGACCTCGAGGCGATCGAGCAGCGCCTCGCCATCCCACCGCGAACCCGCCTGTTCGTCCGCGAAGACGACCAGCCGCGCGAATCCCTCCGATCCCATCGGAGGCTGTCCGCATCCCGGATCGATCTCGCCGGGATCGAACTGGATCGATGCTGCGGCAAGCGAAGCGAACAGGACGGAGATGGCGATCGAGAAGGCGGCTCGGTTCATGGGGTCATCCTAGGGAGGGACGCGAAGGTTCCGAACGCTTGCAGACGGGATTCGAACAGGCCGCCTCCGCCGAACCTCAGCCCCGACCCACCTCGAGGTAGGCCTCGTCGAGATACTCCCCGAGCATCCGATCGGTGTTGAACGCGGGCGCCACCGTCGCGGCGCTTCGCAGGGCCCGCTTGAGCCACGTCCGTGGAAGTCCCTTCCGGTCGCGGTCGTAGAACTCCGGCACGAGTTCCTCTTCAAGCAGGCGATAGAGCGCCTCGGCGTCGGCCTTGTCCTGCGCTTCGGGGGTCCTGCAGGTCCGGCCCGCATCGATCGTCCAGCCGTTGGTCCCGTCGGCGCACTCGGGCCACCATCCGTCGGCGATCGAGCAGTTGATGCCACCATTGAGCGGCCCCTTCATGCCGCTCGTGCCGCTCGCCTCGTGCGGACGCAGCGGCGTGTTCAGCCAGACGTCGCAGCCGGACGTGAGCGCGCGACCGATCGCCATGTCGTACTCCTCGAGCAGCACGACCCTTCCGAGGAACTCCGGGCGACGCGTCATCTCGAAGACCTTCTGGGCGTAGGCCTGTCCGCCGAGATCGCGCGGATGCGCCTTGCCCGAGAAGACGAACTGGACCGGTCGCGTCGGGTGGTTCACGATCCGCGCGAGCCGCTTCGGATCGCGGAAGAGGAGGACCGCCCGCTTGTAGGTCGCGAAGCGGCGCGCGAAGCCGATCGTGAGGACTTCCTCCGACAGCATCGACGCCGCGCGATCGAGGTGGTCCGCATCGCCGCCTCGGCAGCACGCCTGCTGCACCGCGCGGGATCGCACGAAGCGCACCAGCTCGCCGCGCAGTCGATTGCGAAGCGACCACAGGCCCGCGGCGTCCGCCTTGGCGGCGTTCGCGAGCGGACGCGCGTCGGGCGCCGACTCGGCCAGCGACACCCGCTGGCTTCTCCAGAACCGCTTCGAGAGCGGATGCATCCACGTCGGGACGTGCACGCCGTTGGTGATCGATCCGATCGGAACCTCGCGGGCCGGAACATCGCCGTACGCGCCGGTCCACATCTCGCGGCTCACCTCGCCATGCAGCCTCGAGACGCCGTTGGCGAAGCCGCAGAGCCGCAGCGCCAGCACCGTCATGCAGAGCGGCTCCTTGGCCGCCTTCGGCCGCTCGCATCCGAGCGTCGCGAGCAGGTCGCGCCGCAGGCCGCCGAAGCGAAGCACCGGCGCGAGCGCCTTCTCGACCATCGCGATCGGGTATCGATCGTGCCCCGCGGGCACCGGCGTATGGGTCGTGAACACGAGCGAGCGCCTCACCGCGTCGACCGCCTTCTCGATCGAGGCCCCACGCTGCGTCTCGCTCGCGAGCATCCACAGGCCCGCGAAGGCCGCGTGACCCTCGTTGAGATGCACGACCGTCGGATTCTCGCCGAGCGCCTCGAGGGCCATCATGCCGCCGACGCCGAGCAGAACCTGCTGCTCCATGCGCAGCTGCGGCTCGCCCTTGTAGAGGCCCTCGGTCAACTCGCGATCCGCCTTCGAGTTCTCGGGCAGGTCCGTGTCGAGCAGCAACAGGCTTGCGCGGCCGACCCGCTGCCTCCACACGCGGACATGCGGCAGGCGCGAGCCGATCGGGCACTGGAAGCGGACGCCGGTGTCCTCGATCGGAAGCAGCG
>JBMSXH010000012.1:0-16279 GCA_049425445.1 Phycisphaerales bacterium
CCTTGCCGAAGCGGTCACGCACCGAGTCCGCGGCCCGATCGATTCGCCGATCGCGCTCGCGCGCTGGATCCTCGAAGAGCGGCCGCTGCGCGCCGGGACCTTCCTTGGGCGTCAGCGCCGCGGCGGTCACGCCGAGCAGGCGGAGCGGCTGCGGCCGGCCGCGCGAGAAGTCGCGCAGGAACTCCTGCAGCAGACCGCAGGCGACGTCGCCGATCGCGCCGGTGGTGTCGGCGCCCTCGTCGAGTCGGCGGCTTCGCGAGAAGGTGCGATACTCGGGCGTGCGGATCTTGACCGAGATCTCCCATGCCATGCGGCCATGGCGGCGCAGACGCTCGCCGATCTGCTCGGCGTAGCGCCGCAACTCGGCCTGCTGCAGGTCCGCATCCTCGAGATCGGTCGCGAAGGTCCGTTCCTGCCCGACGCTCTTCGCCTCGCGGTCGGCAGTGACGGTGCGATCGTCGAGGCCTGCCGCAAGCGCCTTGAGGCGCACCGAGCCCTCGCCGAAGCGCTTGGCGAGATCGCGTTCGTCCGCCCGCTGCAGGTCCGCGAAGGTGCGGTAGCCCGCGGCACGGAACTTGAGCGCCCCCGCCGGGCCCACCCCCCACATCCGCTCGATCGGAAACTCCGCCAGCGTGTCCGCGAGCCCGTCGGGGTTGAGCACCGCCAGACCGTCGGGCTTGGCCATCTCCGAGGCGAGCTTCGCGCAGAACTTGTTGGGCCCCACGCCCACCGAACAGGGAAGATCGAGGGCGTCCTTCACCTTGCGGCGGATCGCGCGGGCGATCGTCTGGCCATCGCCGAGCAGGCGCTCGCATCCGGTGACGTCGAGGAACGCCTCGTCGATCGAGACCGGTTCGACGAGTGGGCTGAACTCCTCGAGGATCGCGAGGATCTCGCGGGAGACCTCCTGATAGCGCTGCATGCGCGGCTTGATCTGCACCGCGTCGGGGCAGCGCCGCAGCGCCATCGCCATCGGCATCGCGGAGGAGACCCCCTTGGCGCGGGCCTCGTAGCTCGCCGCCGCGACCACGCCTCGCCCGCCACTGCCGCCGACGACGACCGGCTTGCCCCGCAGCTCGGGCCGATCGCGCTGCTCGACCGACGCGTAGAAGGCGTCCATGTCGACATGCAGGATGGTTCGGTGCTCGGCCATGGCGTCGTGTCGGCTCCGAGATCAGGCGCCAGGCCCGTTCGCCGAGGCATCGACCGGCGGCTGCCAGAACGCCCCGCCGATCGCCGGCGGCACGGCCTTCAGCTTCCCGAGCTCGGTCATCTGCTCGGCAAGCGTCTGCCATCGCTCGACGGTCATCCAGCCGATCGCGTTCGCCTTGGTGACCTCGTCCTCGACGAGGAACCGCTGCTTCTCCACCGCGAGGTTCATCGCCTCGTAGCTCATCGCAGGATTCAGGTTCGACATCGCGAGGTTGGCCGCGGCCGGATCCTCGAGATAGGCCGCCCAGCCGCGGCGAAGCGCCGAGACCATCGCCCGGCAGATGCCGGGGTTCGCGTCGAGGTACGTGCGGGTGGTGACGATCACCGCCGTGTAGGGGTTGAACCCGCTCTCGAGCACCGGAAAGACCCGCGTCGGCACGCCCTGCAACTCGAGCGTGACCGGCTCGGCGAAGACGAAGCACTGCTTGGCGAGCATCGGATCGTTCAGGAAGTTCGCAAGCGCCGGCGAGTGGGCGACCATCTTGAGCCGCTCGCCGCCGTACCTGCGGTTCAGGTAGGTGACGAACGGAAGATTCGATTCGCAGGCGATCGTCGCGTCGCTGCGCCAGAGCTCTTCGAGCGTCTTCCACGGGCTCGACGCGTGCACCATGATCGCGGTGGGATCGCCTTGGAAGGTCGCGAAGATCGCGACGAGCTCGCCGCCCTGATCGTTGATCGCCAGCATCTCGCCGCCCGAGACGACGCCGAAGGGCACCTTGCCCGAGGCGACGAGCTGCGCCGCCGGCACCGCCGGGCCGCCGGCGAGCAGTTCGACCTCGAGACCCGCGCGATCGAAGTGGCCGTCGAGCTGCGCCTGCCAGAATCCCCCGAACTCGGGCTCCGGCACCCAGTTGAGCTGCACCGCGACCTTGGTGCGGCCGCTCGAGGCGGCATCGGGATCTCCGCACCCGGTGAGCGAGATCGCGACGGCGAGAGCGGTGGTCGAGCAGACGGCTCGCATCATGGAGAACTCCTTGTCTCAGAGCGGTTCGGCAGGCGGACTCAGTCGGACGACGACCGCGCGGACGCATGCCAGCGACGCAGCAGCAGCCACCCGCCGAGGTTCACGATACCGAAGAGGGCGAAGCCCACGATCGCCGCGAGGCCGATCGCCCCGAACATGAGGTCCGTCCGGTACTCCTTCATCGCCGAGACGATCACCATGCCCAGCGGGGCACGGTCGCCTGCGTAGGCGCTGACGAACTCCCCGACGATCGCCCCGATCACCGCGAGCCCCGCCGCGATGCGAAGTCCCGTCACGATGCTCGGCAGGCTCGCCGGAAGACGAAGCCGCCACCATCGGGAAACGGCACTTGCCCGATACAGCGTGAAGAGCTCCTCCAGTTCGCGTTCCACGCTGCGCATGCCGCCGAGCGTGTTCGCGATCACCGGGAAGAGCGCGACGATCGCCGACGAGGCGATCACCGCGCGTTGCCCATATCCGAGCCAGACCACGAGGATCGGCGCGAGGGCGACGAGCGGCACCATCTGGAGCAGCAGCGTCAAGGGATAGAAGCCTCGCTCGAGGAAGCGCGAGAGTCCCAGCACGCTTCCGATGGCGACGCCGACCGACGCCGCGATCGCGAATCCGGCCGAGGCGCCGATCGCGGTTCCGAGCATGCCCCACGCGAGTCGTTCCCGCTCCGTCCAGACCGCCTCCAGCACCGAGCCCGGCGCCGGAAGCAGGTACGGCGGAATCTCGAAGAGCTTCACGAGCAGCCACCAGCCGCCCAACGTCGCGGCGATCACCGCGGCCGGCGGCAGCACCACCGCAAGTCCACCCAAAGACGGCCTCACGCGAGGTCTCCCATCGCCGCAAGCAGCATTCGGTAGAGCTCGCGGACGTGGGCCGCGAATCGATCCGACCCGCGGATCTCCGGCGTCCGCTCGGGCAGGTCCACCGAGACCTCGCCGATGATCCGACCGGGTCTCGGCGAAAGCACCAGCACCCGATCGGCGAGAAACACGGCTTCCGGTATCGAGTGGGTCACGAGCAGCGTGGTGAATCGCTCGCCCATCCAGAGATTCCGCAGCACCTCGTCGAGGCGGTAGCGGGTCACCTCGTCGAGGGCGCCGAAGGGCTCGTCGAGCAGCAGCAACTGAGGACTCGCGACGATCGCCCGCGCGACCGCCGCTCGCATCCGCATGCCGCCGGAGAGCGTCGCGGGACGGGCCTTCATGAAGCCGGCGAGTTCGACCTTGCCGATCGCGGTCGCGGCCCGCATGCGGCGCTCGGCCTTCGGCACGCCGGCGAACTCGAGCGGAAGCGAGACGTTCGCGCCGACCGTCCGCCAGGGAAGCAGCCTCGGCTCCTGGAAGCAGTAGCCGATGCGCGGGGACTCGCCGGTCGCAAGGCCGCGGAACTCGTAGCCGCCCGAAGTGGCTCGATCGAGGCCGGCGAGGATTCTCAGGATCGTCGTCTTGCCGCAGCCGGAGGGACCGATGAGCGCGGTGAACGATCCGGGCTCGAGGTCGAGGTCGACCGCACGAAGCGCCTCGACCGGCTCTCCACCGGATCCGCCGAAGATTCGCGAGAGGCTCCGCAGCGTCAGCCCGACGGCCCCGGGGGTTCCAGCAACCGAGGTGGCGCCGCTCGCAGGCATCGAGGGCGGAGCGTACCGCCTCGGCCGCATGAGGGGCGGAGCGCGCGCCTCGCGGCTACCTTTTCCGCATGACCACTGCGACCGCCTCCGTCCCCATCGATCCCGCCACCGCCTCGGCCACCATCGAGGCGATCGTGGCCGCCCATGGCGATTCCTCCCGAGAACGAGCGGCACGCGGCGTCGCGCAGTGCGCGAAGCTCTGGCGCGAATCCGACGGCGACGCGGCGGTCTTCCAGACCTTCTGCGTCGAGCACTTCGCCGCCGGCGAGGACGATCGGCGGCGCCTGCTCGACCGGCTCGAACTCGCCCTCGAACAGGTCTCCGGCCATCTCTACGAGATGCGTCGCAACCTGCGTCGATGGAGCGACCTCGTCGGCGACTCCATGCCGAAGGTCGACGCGATGCTCGCGACGTTCGACCCGGCTCCGGACTTCGCCGAGCAGTGCTACGCCCAGAAGCTCGCGTTCGTCGCGCTGCTCAACCTCGAGAAGACCACCCTCGACCGCATGCTCGCCGAAGGACATGCGTGGGACGGCGATCGGTGGGCCGAGGCACGCGTCGTCGGCGCATTCTCCCCGCGGATTCCCAAGGAGGTCGCCGATCTCGCACGGAGGCTCTCCTTCGAGGCGAACGACTTCGTCGCGCACTTCCACGTTCCCGTCGGCCGCATGGTCGATGCGAACGGCCGTCGCTGGTTCGAGGCCGACCGGGCGCTGCTGGCCCACTGGCTCGTCCGCGAGGAGATCAAGGCGGGTTACAACGATCCAGAGGGTCTTCACAAGCAGCGGGCGCTCGCGTGGGTGCTCGGCCGCTCGATCGACGGCACGATTCCGAAGGCGGTGATGGAGCGTCGCGGCGAGCAGGACTGGGACCCGCAGGCCAACACGATCGGTGGCGGTGATCCGGGCGAGCTCGTCGATCTCGTGCGCTACGAACGATGGATGGACCAGTTCCGCGTTGCCCGCGCGAAGGACCCCCATCACCCCGACCACCCCACCGCGATCGACCGCAAGTTCGGCCTCGATCGAGAGATCCCCGAGGAGACCGTCGAGCGGCTGCTCGTCGATCTGCTCGAGGCTCCGGTGCGCGGCGAACTCGCGGCGCTGCTGCGCTCGCGGCTCGGCCGAGATCTCGAGGGGCACGACGTCTACTTCGAGGATCTCTTCGAGGCCCGCTCCGCCGAGAGCCTGAACGCCGCGGTGCGGGAGCGCTTCCCCGACGAGTCGGCGTTCGAGGAGCGGCTTCCCGAGGTGCTGCGCGAACTTGGTTTCACCGAGGGCGACGCGGAGTTCCTCGGCCGCCGCGTCCGAGTCGAGATCGCCCGCGGCTCGGGCCACGCGATGCGCCCGCAGCTCGGCGAGTACACCGCGTGGCTCCGCACCAACCGACTGAAGACCGAACTCGGCTGGGACGGCTTCGACACCGCGATGCACGAACTCGGCCACAACCTCGAGCAGCTCTGCTCGACCTTCTTCGTGCCGCGGAAGGCGCTGCGGGGCGTGCCCAACACCGCCTGCACCGAGGCGTTCGCGTTCATGTACCAGGGCCTCGCCAAGCGCGTGCTCGGGCTCGAGGATCCGGCGGAGGCGGATCGCGCCTACCACGAGAACGCGATCTCCGGCATGCTCATGGCCTGCCAGATCGCCGGGCCGGGCCTCGTCGAACTGCGGACCTGGCGATGGCTCTACGGACAGGGCGACGCCGCGACGGCGGAAGGCCTGCGGGAGGCGCTGCTCCGCAACGCCCGCGAGGTCTGGGACGCCCACTTCGCCGAGCACTTCGGCGCGGACCCCTACCACATCCTCGGTGCGTACCAGCACATGATCGCGCATCCGCTCTACCTGCCCGACTACGCGCTTGGCCGCATGATCGGGCAGCAGATCGCGAGCTTCATGAAGGGCAAGGACCTCGCCGCGGAGACCAAGCGCATCTGCTCGATCGGCTCGCTCACGCCCGATGCGTGGATGCGGCAGGCCGTGGGCGGACCGCTCTCCGCCCAGGCCCTGATCGACGACGCATCGACGGCGCTGCGCGCGATCGAGGCCTGAGTCCGCGAGCGATCGTTCCGTCGGAGCCTCTTCGTCGACGACCCGCCTCGAAGCGGCGCGTCGAGGCCGCCATCGCGAGAACCCTCAAGCACAACGCCCGCCGTCGTCGGACGGCGGGCGTCGGAAGGCCGGACGCGACGATCGGCTCAGGCGCTGAAGCTCGAACCGCAGCCGCAGCTGCTCGTCGCGTTGGGGTTGTTGAAGACGAAGCCGCGACCCATGATCTCGTCCTTGAAGTCGACGACGGTGCCGTCGAGGTAGAGATAGCTCTTGGGATCGCAGATCACGCGAACGGTGTAGGGCTCGCCCGGGCCGCCTTCGGCGACCGCGGTGCCGCCGGAGCCGTTGGCGAGCGCCGCGGTCGAGGGAACCGCCTTCCGCTCGAAGGAGTACTCCCACATCTCGTCGGTCTCCTTCTGCACCTCGGTGAGGTCGAGGAGATACGAGAAGCCGCTGCATCCGCCGCCCTTCACGCCGACCCGAAGCCGGATCTTGGCGGGGTCGAGCCCCTGCTGGCGGACGATGCTGTCGATCTCGCGGGCTGCGGTTTCGGTGACGATGACTGGCATGGTGTTTCTCTCGGAGCCCGACGCGGCGGGCTCGGTCTGGTTCAGTTCGCGGCAGCGGCCGTCTCGGTCGAGGATCCCTCGGCGAGGCCGTTCTTGCGGCGGAAGTCGTTGATGGCGATGCGGATCGAGTCTTCGGCGAGCACCGAGCAGTGGATCTTGACGGGCGGAAGGCTCAGTTCCTCGACGATCTGCGTGTTGCGGATGCCCGCGGCCTCGTCGAGGGTCTTGCCCTTGATCCACTCGGTGGCGAGCGAGCTCGAGGCGATCGCGGAGCCGCATCCGAAGCACTTGAACTTGGCGTCCTCGATGACGCCCGAATCGCTCACCTTGATCTGAAGCTGCATGACGTCGCCGCACTCGGGAGCGCCGACGATGCCGACGCCGATGTCCTTGCGCTCCTTGACCTCCTTGGAGGTGCCGAAGCTGCCGACGTTGCGGGGATTCTGGTAGTGGTCGATGACCTTGTCGCTGTACGCCATGGTCTCGTTCCTTTCTGATCGGAAGGCCCGAAGGCCGAAGGTGCGGGAAGGGTCGGAGGAAGCGCTCGGGCCAGGTCCGCTAGTGCGCCTGCCACTCGATCGTGCTGATGTCGATGCCCTCGTTGTGCAGGTCGTACAGAGGGCTCATGGAACGAAGATGCTCGACGGCCTTGGCGATCGACTCGACCGCCTCGTCGACCTCGGCCTCGGTCGACCAGCGGCCGAGCGAGAGCCGGAGCGAGCTGTGGGCGAGTTCGTCGCCGATGCCGAGGCTCTTGAGCACGTAGCTCGGCTCGAGGCTCGCGCTCGTGCAGGCGGAGCCGGAGGAGCAGGCGATGTTCTTGATCCCCATCATCAGGCTCTCGCCCTCGACGAAGCCGAAGCTGATGTTGGTCAGATGCGGCAGCCGGCGATCGGCGTGCCCGTTCACCGCGACCACGTCGAGCCGCTTCATCAGCTCGGTCTCGAGCTTCCGGCGAAGCTTGAGCAGCCGCGCCCCGTCGGAGTCCATCTCGGACTGGCAGAGTTCGCAGGCCTTTCCGAAGCCGACGATCCCGCTGACGTTGAGGGTGCCCGAACGCATGCCGCGCTCGTGCCCGCCGCCGTCGATCATCGCCTCGAGGCGAACGCGCGGCTTGCGACGACGGACGTAGAGGGCGCCCACGCCCTTCGGTCCGTAGATCTTGTGGCCGGACCAGCTGAGGAGATCGATGTGGTCGCGCTCGACGTCGGTGGGCATCTTGCCGACCCACTGCGTGGCGTCGGTGTGGAAGACGACCTCGCGGTCGTGGCAGAGCTTGCCGATCTCGGGCACCTCGTTGACGGTGCCGATCTCGTTGTTGGCCCACATGATCGAGACGAGGATCGTGTCGGGCCGCATCGCGGCCTCGATCGCCTTGGCGGTGATGATCCCGTCGCTGCCCGGCTCGAGGAAGGTGACGTCGAAGCCCTCGCGCTGCAGACGCTTGCACGGGTCGAGCACCGCCTTGTGCTCGTGGATCGCGGTGATGATGTGGCCGCGGCCAGTCGTCCCTTCAGGCCCTCGGGCGTACATGCGGGCCGCGCCCTTGATCGCGAGGTTGTTGCTCTCGGTCGCGCCGGAGGTCCAGATGATCTCCTTGGGGTTCGCGCCGATCAGGCTGGCCGCCTGCTCGCGAGCGTGGTCGACCGCGTCCTCGGCCTGCCAGCCGAAGCTGTGGTTGCGGCTCGAGGAGTTGCCGTACATCTCGGTGAAGTACGGGAGCATGGCCTCCACGACCCGCGGATCGCACCGCGTGGTCGAGGCGTTGTCCATGTAGATCGGGGGCTTGGCGGGAATCGAACCCTTGGCCATCGAGGGCTCCTCCAGATGAGAACCAGTCGCAGTTTCAGTCGAGCCGAGCAGTGTAGGCGAGACCCCCCACTGCGGAAAGAGGGTCGGAGATCGCTTCGCCCCGACGCGGACCTCGGATGAAGGCCGATCCCAAACCCCGCTCGATCGTCCCCTACGGTCCTCAGACGATCGAATTCGGGCGTCGGACCGCCCTCTTGAACGGGCAATCTCGTCCGAATGGCGCGACGACACCGCCAGCCCATCCCTCGACGCGCGAGCCGAGACTGCCCCGAGCCGACGCCAGACGTGGCCAGAAGTCTCTCGCCTCGATCCCCTGCCAGCGAGGACCTGCGTCAGGCGACGAGTTCACTGCGGATCCGACGGTTCCCGCGACGCGGACCAGATCGCCTTGAGCAACGGCTCGAGGATCTCGCGATCGTCGAATCGTTGCACTCCGGCAACGTTCTCACCGAAGCGCACCACGACGAGGCCATCGTCCGGCAGGACATGAAGTCGCTGCTTCCCGAGGCCCGCCGCCATCCAGATCCGGAGCGCCTGCTCGGAATCGCGGTCACCCTCGCCGTCGGGGACCTGGCTCATCTGTCGTTGCAGCCCTCGTGCGAGGAGCCGCTCGCCGATCGTCCCGTCGGCCACCTCCGCCACCTCCATCGCGTCCACGCGGGGCAGCCACCAGGTCAATCCGTACGCGGGGTTGGCGGCACTCGGCTCGAAGCAGCGCCGGAGTTCAGCCTCGTCGATCACCACCACGTCGATGCCTGCCTCGCCGTCGACGCGGCCTTGGCGACGCACGAACTCGCCGAATCGAGCCCACTCCCTCGCGGTCAAGCGGGCGCCGCCGGGCAGGTTGAGGTTGCCCGCGCGATCTCGCCCCCAGCCGCGCGAGACGCCGCCGAGCCCGATCGGCGCGAGCACGCGGCGATCGAGGTACGCCTCGAGCGACTCGTCTTCGAGCCGGCCCTCGCGCCGCGCGTCGTCGAGCACGCGCTCGAGCATCTCGCCGAACGCGAAGAAGTGGCTCGGCCCGTAGCGGAACCGCGTTCCCGGCTCGTCGCGCATCGGCACGCCGACGCTTGCCTCGAACTTGTCCATCGCCCGCTCACCGCTGGCCGCCGCACCTCGGCGCAGGCCGCGATCGGCACCGATCGATCGGCCGATCAGGCCTCGTCCTCCGCTGCCGAGGACCGCGTCGGCGGGATCAAGCCCGCTCGAGAGGTCGAGCAGTTGACGCACGGTGATCCTCGACTTCCGCGGATCGTCGCGCCATTCCACGATCACCGAAGAGACCGGCTGCTCCCACGTGATGAGGCCATCCTCCACCGCCGCCGCCGCGAGCACGCCGACAAAGCTCTTGGTGCCGCTTGCGAGCGGATGGCGACGCGAGGCGTTCCAACCCTCCTCGTATCGCTCGAAGACGATCTCCCCGTCGAGCATCACCAGCAGGGCATGTCCGCCGAAGCGCTTCGAGTACGACGATGCCGACTCCGCCGCCAAGCCCAGTCTCGCGAGGCGGTCGCGCGGCTCCGGAAGGATCCCGACCGGATCCTCGAGACCGGCCGCCGTCGACGGTTCCATCGAGACGGATCGCTCCGAAGGCGGCATCGGCGCCGCGGCCACCTGGCCATCCGCCGCCGCACCTTGCGACCGCGCCCCATCGCCGCATGCGAGCGGAGCCGACAGCCAGATGGCGATTGCCACTCGCAGCGCCACTCGCAGGTCGATCGGCGATGCCTCGATCATGGCTCCGCAACGAGACGCGTCGATCGCCATTTCAGCCATCCCCCGATCTCGATCGAAGTGCCGATCAGCGCTCCGCGAGCCGCCAGGTGATGAGCAGCGAGGAGTGCATCGGCGGCCACGGAACGACCACCCGGTACGCGCGGAACTTGGCGGGCGGCGCGCCGATCGTCTCCGCGCCGAGCTTGAGCAGGGCGTCGTAGGGCGCCCGGACGTCGACGAGGGCCTGCGGCAACCGGAGCGAACCGGTCTCGCTGCAGTCGCCTTCGAGGGGAAGGCGGTGGTTCTCGTGCCAGGCGGTCGCGCGAGAATGGTCGGCGGCATGGCCGTAGAGCGACGCCGCCGGCTCGCTTCCAAGCGGCAGGTCGCGATGGATCAGCACGTCGAAGACGACCGTCTCGACCGGCATCGCCGTCGGCATCCGCAGTTCCGCATGGGCGTCGCTGCCATGGACGAAGGGCGACGCCACGCGACGCGAGCACTCCGCGAACGCCACCCGCAGCGGTCCGAGCCGTCTTCGGCTTCGGCGCACGAACTCGAAGTGCTCCGGCTGGCCTCCCTTGGACGACGGGCCGACGCGGACTTCCTCCGGAACAACCGCGTCCGAGGAGAGCGCTGGGACCATCGGCGCCAGATCGCCCGGCATCAGATCACCGCCGAGCCGCGTCCCAGAGACCTCCGCCTGGTGGGTCCGGATGCGGTGATAGAAGGGAAACGGCGGTCCGGGGCGAGTGCGATCGAGTCCTTCGAAGATCGTGAGCGCCGCGAGATCGACCATCGGCTCGCCGGACTCGGTCGACGGCGCGACGAGAAACGCGCCGATCCTCGCCCTGGCGTGGACGCCGTAGATCTGCTTGGAGGCGGTGAAGGCCGAACGCCGCGAGCGGAGCATGGCGCGGCGTTCCGCGGCGGACTCGAGCGAGCCGGACCCGATCGCCCGCAGCGCCGCGGGATCGATCCGCTCTTCGGAGATTCGGGTCGCCAGCGCCGACACCGCCCTACGCAGCGTCGCGATCGCCTCCGCCTCGCACCGTCCGGTCTGCTCGAGGGCTTCGAAGACGAGTGCCCAGCCGGTGTCGCCCGGAAGCGCTCGCAACAGCGACGGAAGGTCGGCGGAGTTCGCGACCGCATAGGCCTTCCAGGCGAGGTTCCGTCGCAGCCCGAGGGCGCGTCCGCATCCGCGAGCCCCCGTCCCCGGGAGCAGCGCCGCCTCGAAGCAGCGGCGCAGGGCGGCGCGGACCGCCTCGGCGAACTGCCCGACATCCTGCAGGAGGCTCTCGTAGGAGTCGTCGGCGATGATCGGGATGGAATCGGAAAGGCCCATCGAGTGCAAGGAGGGATGACGCGGTCCGATGCCGTGCGGAGCCTCGCTCCATCCGCGGGTTTGCGAACGTCCGCATCCTCACCGAGCCGCAGAGGCGACCTCCGCAGTGCGACCCGTCGCCGGCAAGCGCCTCGAGTCCTCCTGATCGGGCCGGATGCGCCCGGCGCATCAGAAGTCGGGAGCGCGAGTGTCCTCCGCGAGCGCGAACCGGATCTCCACGCCCCCATTGCGACGCCCAGGGCGGCGACCACATGGCACAATCGTCGGCGTTCCGCCGCACGGACGCGGCGAGCCAAGTCGCAGGGAGGTCGCCTTGGAATCGAGGACCCATCGTCTCCTGAAGACGCTCGCGATCGAGTGGCTCCGTTCGCTCGGATGCCGCGCGGTGGCGACCGAGGTCGCATGCCCGATCGGCCGATTCCGCGTGGACGTCGCGGGCTGGCTGGATCACGCGGAGGGGGACGCGCTCGTCCCCCCTCCGGCCGCCACCGAACCAACCGCACAACCGGGGCTCTTCGAACCACCGGCTTCCGCACGCGATACGCGGCGGGTTCGCCGGCGCGGTCCGAGGCGTCCCCGAGTGATCCTCGTCGAGTGCAAGCAGAGCCGCGGCGACTTCTTCCGCAACGACGACTCGCGCGAAGCGCTGCTCGCCGAACGGGAGCGACTTCGCCGCTCGGCTCGCCGCATCGAGGAGTTGCGCATCAAGCGGCACGAGCCGCACCTTCGCAAGGTCGAGGCGGGTCTGTTCGAGGAGTCGGAGGCGTGGGACTTCTCCGCGACCCGCATCGGCGCGTACCGCGACGTGCTCGCGCGGATCGAGCGCATCGAGCGCGATCTCTACGGACGAAGCAAGTTCGACCTGTGCCGCCGCTACCGGCTCGGCGACCACCTCGCGGTGCTCTGTCCGCGCGGACTCATCCGCCCGCGCGAACTGCCGGAGGGCTGGGGTCTGCTCGAGTGCGACCGCCGCACGCTGCGGGCGCTTCGCGATCCCGCCGCGGCCATCGCCTCGGACACCGCGGCGCCGGAGGCGACTCCGCTTCGAAGACGGATCGATCCCCCGCCGCTCGACTGCCCCGAGCCGAGGCGTCTCCGCATGCTGCGAAACATCGCCGTCGCGGCGAGCCGCGCCGCCCGTGACGCCGGCGCATTCGAGGCCTGAGTTCCGAAGCTCAGCCGACCGCCGACTTCCCGTCGCGGGCCGCGATCTGCCGGGCGATCTCGTTGGCGAGCAGTTCCTCGGGCCGCAGCACGACATCGCAGCCCGCCGTCGTCAGCCACTCCTGGCCCGAGTCGCTCCCCGCGCCCGAGACGATGAAGATCGACTTGTTCATCCCGCGGGCCATCAGCACGGTGGCGATCTTCTCCGGATGCACGCCCATGGTGATCACGATCGAAGCGGCGGTCTCGATCGATGCCTGCCGCAGCGTGCTGTCGTGGGCCGCGTTGCCTTCGATGGCGAAGTAGCCCTGGTTGGACGCGGCCATCGCCCGCGTCGGATCGAGGTCGATCACCACGACCTCCTGCCCGGGCTTGCGGACCTTGCCCGCGATCGTCGCGCCGGAGGCTCCGAAGCCGCAGACGATGAGGTGATTCGAGAGACCTGCGAGTTTTCGCATGACGTGTCGGCGCTCCCTGGCCTGAATGATCGAGGAGGAGACGAGGAGTCCGGTGAGGTTGCTGATTCCAAAGGCCAGGCAGCCTGCCCCGAGCACGAGCGACACGCCCGTCCAGACCTTCTGCATCGGACTCAGGTCGCTCGAGAAGTCGCCCGCGGTCGAGACCGCGTTGATCCCGTTCCACAGCCCCTCGAAGAACCCCATCCGCGTGCCCTTCACCGGATCGTCGAAGGCCATGTAGCCGCCCGCGGCGACCAGCACCGTCGCGCCGAGGCCGATCACGGCCAGGATCAGCCGAACGATCAGCTGGCGACTGCGTGCACTCGAGTGGTCGTCGATCGACGAGACGAGAAGGGGCATGGCCTGTGCTTCAAGAGGTGGTGCGTTTCCACACCCCCGGCCCGACTTGAACGGGCGACCTAGCGCTTAGAAGGCGCTTGCTCTATCCAGCTGAGCTACGGGGGCTCTTCCGACGGAGTCTATCGGCACGGGTGCGCCGAATCGCCGGCCGGCGGGCGCTCACTTCCACGCGGCGAGCAGTTGCGCGAGGTCGCCCCCGTCGACGCTGCCGGACCAGTCCAGATCCGCCGGACCGAAGCCGCCCCAGGCCGCCAGCAGGGCGGCGAGATCCGCGCCGTTCACCGCGCCGCTTCCGTCGAGATCGCCCGAGCGCGGCGATCCGATGGCGACGAGCCAGAGTCTTCCCCCCTCGACGCCCGCGCCGGCCCCGACCGCGAGCACCACGCTCCCATCGCCACGCACGTCGCCGAGGTTCGCGAGCGCCCGGCCGAATCGCTCGCCCGGAAGGAGCGACAGATCCGGAAACCCGCCACCCTGGGCGATCAGCGATTGCGTGCGGACCGCACCCCCCGCATCGAGGCCGAGCAGAAACAGGCCTCCCGAGTTCGGAAAGCCCTGGTCCATCAGGTTGTTGCCGACTGCGAGGTCCGCCACGCCATCGCGATCGAGATCGCCGAGCGGCGCGACGGTCATCCCGAAGAGATCGCCGTCGGCGACGGGGCCGTCGAATCCGCCCGCGGTCGAGGAGATCTTGGTGGTGCGAACCAACGCGACGCCTCCCTTGGCCCGCGGCGCCAACGAGAGGAGCCACACCGCCCCTCGATCGGCGCCCCCGTCGTCGTCGCGGTAGCACCCCACCGCCACTTCGATCGCGCCGTCGCCGTCGAGATCGCCGGCGGCCGCGCTGCCCCGGCCCCCGAAGTTGTCGACCGCCTCGAGTGGCAGCCACTGCGGATGCGTGCCGCGGCTGAACCGATCCCATCCGAGCAGCGATCCCTCGGCGTCCACGCGGACCACGAAGAACGCACCCGCGTTCATGGCTCCGTCGTCGGCACCCGGCGCGCCGACGCCGAGATCCGGACGGCCGTCGCCATCGAGGTCGCCGAGGTTCGCAAGCCCCTGCCCGAACGAGTCGCCGACGACGAGCGGAAGCCCGTCCTGCGAATCGAGCCTCACATGCTCGCGCACCGATCCATCGGGCTGCAGAAGGCAGATGAAGAGCGCGCCCTGGTTCGCGTTGGCGGGCATGCCCGCGGGCTCGGCATTGGGAGCGGTGACCGCGAGATCGGGCACGCCGTCGCCATCGAGATCGCCGATCCCCGCCACGCCGTAGCCGAAGAAGTCGCCCGCCGCGATCTCCGAGGCGGGCATGCCGCCGGCTCCGGCGCCGATCTTGATCGCCTCGCGCGGCGACAGATCGCGGTTCATGAGGATCACGTAGACCGCGCCGGCATCGGTGCCGCCATCGCCGTCGCTGCGTGACCCGACCACGAGGTCTGGAATGCCGTCACCGTCGACGTCGCCGAGTCCCGACACCGCCCGGCCGAAACGCTCGCCGTTGGAGACCTGACCATTCATCACCGGATGACTGCCCGGAAGCGGCACCGCCGCGAGGGGCACGAACTCCAAGGTCTCGGCCGCGTGTCCGCGTGGCGTCAGGACGATCGCCCCGCCGAGGATCGCCGACGGGACGATGGAGCGAAGCAGTGGGCAACTCGCGGCACGAGATCGTTCGAAGTGCATGACGTTCCGGTCGGACGTGGTGACGGAGGAGCCGTCGCGCGGAGGCGGAGGCCGCCGGCAACGCGGGTTTCGCGACGCCATTTCGAAGAGTTCGTCCACCTCCGGCGATCGCCCGCCGAAGCCGACGCCGGGCCGCGCTCGCTCAGGGCTTCAGCAGTTCCCGGGCCTGCAAGGCTGCGCCGAGCATGCCCGCATCGTCCCCGAGGTCGCTCGCGATCACCCGGCACCCCCGCAGGGTCTCCGGAAAGACCCACTGATCGAACGCGGCCTTCACCCGCGCGATCCAGGGCTTGCCCAGCGCCTCAGACACCCCGCCGCCGAGAACGATCGCCTCCGGACAGACCACCGTCGCGAGGTTCGCCAGCACCAGACCGAGTTGCGACGCCGCATGATCGATCACCGAGACGACGATGGGATGCCCCTGCCCGAACGCCTCGGCGATGACGGACGAGCCGATGCGCGGACCGCCCTGCTCGTGCAGCCGCTTCGCCAGCGGCGAGGGATCGTTCGCGGGCATCAGTCGCCGAAGGGCATGCACGATCCCGGTCCGGCTCGCGATCTCCTCGATCGTTCGGAGTCCGGGCGCCGCTGCCGGATCGACCACGGTGTGTCCGATCTCGCCGGCGGTGAAGAAGTGGCCCCGATGCAGCCGCCCGTCGATCACGAGCCCGCCGCCGACGCCGGTGCCGACCCAGACCGCGATCACGTCCCGCATCCCGCGGGCGGCGCCGAGGGAGGCCTCGCCCCATGCGGCGACGTTGACGTCGTTGTCCAGCGAGACCGGACGCCCGAACGCCTTGCGAAGGAGATCTCGAAGCGGCACGTTGGTCCAGCCGAGGTTCACCGCGCGAATCGCGATGCCCCGCGCATGATCGATCGCCGAGGGCGCGCCCACGCCGACCGCGGCGATCCGGGACGCCTCGACGCCGGCATCCTCGCACGCTCGGCCGACCGACTCCCGCATTCGCTCGACGACCGCGCGCAGGCCGTCCTCGCCGCGGGTCTTGCGTCGACACTCGCCGATCACGCGGTTCCGCGCATCGACCACGCCGACCTGCATCTTGGTGCCGCCGAGATCGATGCCGACGGTCAGAGGCTCCGCGATCGCCATAGGGATGGGAGTCTACCGATCGACCAAGCGCCGACGCGGTGCGCGCGGCGAGGTCGTCACGGCCATCGGATTCGATCGGTCGGAATCGACGCGAGCAGCTCGATCAGTCGTAGATCCGCGGCTTGCTGTCGGGCATCGGGCCGCCTTCGGGCGTCCACCAGGGCTCCTTCAGCATCGGGTCGTAGATCTGCATCTGCTCGT
>JBMSXH010000013.1:0-15908 GCA_049425445.1 Phycisphaerales bacterium
CGACTCCCTCCGCTCGACCCATCGCCGCGTCGCGGGATCGAAGCGCAGTCGATGCCGGGACGACCACCATTCGACGAGGGCGAGATCGGCCTGCAGGGAGCGTTCGCGCCGAGAGCCGCCGAGCGGCGCACCGAGCGAGGCGGCGAGCGTCGGCACGAATCGCTCGACGAGAAGCCACCGCATCGACTGGCGGGCGCTCCATCGCCGAATCGAATCGGGCAGGCCGTCGGCGGGGTCCTCCGACATCGTCAACAGCGCATCGACCGCCGCGGGATCGCCGGAGGCAAGTCGCATCGCCAGCACGTCGAGATCGAGTTCGCCTTGCTCGCCTCGTTCGCCTTGCTCGCCTCGACTCGAGACTCGATGCGAGACCCGATGCACGAACTCGCGATCGGCATCGCGGGCCCCGAAGTCGCGCGGGGACGCAAGCGACCACGAGGCCGTCCGCAGCAGCGAACGCACGGTTGGATCGGACGCGGCGTCCTGAGTCCTCGCGATCGCCGCGCGGTCGGCGCCGTGCCGGCCGTCGGACAGGACGGCGAGCATCGCGCCGGCACGCTTGCGGTCGTCCTCGAGGCTGCGAAGCCAGGACGTCGCGCGTCGCGCTCGCCCGGTCGCCTCGGCGAGGAGCACCGAGGCGAGCACGGATCCATCGTCGTCGGCGAGGGACCCGTCGAGCAGGTTCGCGAGCGCCGACTCGGGAAGTTCCTCCCCCGTTCGTTCGACGAGCACCAGCGCGGCGAGGCGTCGAGCCTGCGGCGGAGACCCTGGATCCGAGAGCAGATCCCACGCCGCGGCGAGGGCCTCGGACTCCGGCGGTTCTCCGTTGGCGGCCGCATCGATCCGCGCGAGCAGGCGACGCGCGGCGGCATCGTCCGCGGCGGTCCGGGTTTCGAGCGCGGCGCGAACCGCAGGGTCGGCTGCAGCGGGGGCGAGGATCGTCGCCCACGGGGCGGAGGGATCGTCGTCGAGATGCGCCAGCAGTCCGATCGCCGCGAGCGGCTCGAGGCGGGTGAGGCCCGCCGCAGCGCGATCCCGAAGCGGTGGCGAGTGCGATCGATCGTGGGCGCGATCGGTCGCCGACTCGAGATCCTGCTCGACGGAGAGCCTCGCGAGCAGAAGCAGGCCGGCGGCTCGCGGCTCCTTCGGCAGGTCGAACCGCGTCAGCAGGTCGCGTCGGCTCTGCGGTGCGAGCGACACGAGTCGCGGAAGCAGTCTCGACTGCATCGGCGCATCGAGCCGGTTCCAGAGCGACGCGGCGGCCGCAGGCGCGAGCGGGAACGCCAGCGAGTCCGGCAGTTCGATCAATCGCTCCGCCGCGAAGGCGAGCAACGCGGGATCGGCAGGCTGCTCGGACGGGCGTGCGGCCCACGCAACCGTTCGCACCAGCACGTCGCGGTCGATCGGACGCTCCCATCGCCACGGCGCGAAACGATCGACCCGCATCGCGAGCTCCGCGACGGGCTCCTCGGGCGGATCTCCGTCTCGAAACGACTGCTCGAGGAAGCCGTCGAGCTCGGCGAGCGCCGCGGCTCGCGTCTCCGCATCGCGCCACGTTTCCTCGAGCGAGGCCCAGGCCTCGGCTCGTTCGGCCGGATCGGCCGAAAGGAGGGCGTCGGAGATCGCCGGCCGCGTGAGCGCGCGGTGCCATGCCCGAACCGGTTCGAGCAGCGTCGCCGCAGCCAGGATCACCCCGATCGCGACCGCCAGCCCAAGCGTCGCGCCGCTCGGTCGCCAGCGGCGGCGAACCTCAGCCACGGCGCTTGCCGACGGACCGCGTCGCGGCATCCTTCACGCGGGACTTCGATCGAGCGGCCTTGGCCGCGTCGGCGCCGTCGGCCTTGGCGGGTGACTTCGCCGGAACCTTCGCGGGCTTCTTCGACGTCGCGGGCGGCTTCGAGGACGGGGCCTTGCGAGCCGCCGACGCAGTCTCGAGTCGGTCCGCTCGCGTCGCCGTCGCCACCCGCTTCGCGTCGAGCAGCGGCTTCAGGAACTGGCCAGTATGGCTCGCGGGATTCGCGGCGACCTGCTCCGGCGTGCCCGTCGCGACGATCATGCCGCCGCGATCGCCTCCTTCGGGGCCGAGGTCGACGATCCAGTCGGCCCGCTTGATCACCTCGAGGTTGTGCTCGATGACGACGAGGGTGTGCCCCGCGTCGGCGAGACGCTCGAGCACCTCGAGCAGCTTGCGAACGTCGTCGAAGTGGAGACCGGTGGTCGGCTCGTCGAGCACGTAGAGGGTGCGGCCCGAGTTCGCGAGGCCCAGTTCGGAGGCGAGCTTCACCCGCTGCGCCTCGCCGCCGGACAGCGTCGTCGAGGCCTGCCCGAGCTGCACGTAGCCGAGGCCGACGTCTCGCAGGCACGCGAGCATCCGCACGACCTTGGGATGCGCCTCGAAGAAGTCGACGGCCTCCTCGACGGTGAGGTCGAGGATGTCCGCGATCGACTTGCCGCGGAACCTCACCTCGAGCGTCTCGCGGTTGAAGCGGCGGCCCTTGCAGGTCTCGCACGTCACGAAGACGTCGGGCAGGAAGTGCATCTCGATCCGCCGAACCCCCTGGCCCTGGCAGGTCTCGCAGCGGCCGCCCTTCACGTTGAAGCTGAAGCGTCCGGGCTGGTATCCGCGGATCTTGGCCTCGGGCACGAGCGCGAGCAGCTTGCGGATCTCGTCGAGGATGCCCGTGTACGTCGCGGGATTCGAGCGGGGCGTGCGGCCGATCGGAGACTGGTCGACCTCGATCACGCGGTCGAGCTTCGAGAGGCCGGTCACCTTGCGATGCGCCGCCGGAACCACCCGCGTGCCGACGATCTCCCGCTGCGCCGCCTTGAGGAGCACCTCGTTGACGAGGGTGCTCTTGCCCGAGCCCGAGACGCCGGTCACGACCACCATGCCGCCGAGCGGGAAGTCGACGTCGAGGTCGCGCAGGTTGTTCGCGCTCGCGCCGACGACGCGGATCGACTCCTTGTGCGAGAGGGGACGCCGGGCCTCCGGCAGCGGCACGCCCTTCCGTCCGGCGAGGTAGTCGCCGGTGAGCGACGCGGGATTGGCGGCGATCTCCGCCACGCCGCCTTGCGCCACGACGGTGCCGCCGTGTCGACCGGGGCCCGGTCCGATGTCGAGCACGTGGTCGGCGGCGCGGATCATCTCCTCGTCGTGCTCGACGACGAGCACGGTGTTGCCGATCCGCGACAGGTTGCGAAGCGTCGCGATGAGGCGGTCGTTGTCGCGCGAGTGCAGGCCGATCGTCGGCTCGTCGAGCACGTAGCAGACGCCCACGAGTCCCGATCCGACCTGCGTCGCGAGGCGGATTCGCTGCGCCTCGCCGCCGGAGAGCGTCGAGCTGGTGCGGTCGAGGGTGAGGTACTCGAGGCCGACCGCGGCGAGGAACCCCAGCCGGGCGTCGATCTCCTTGAGGACCGGTGCCGCGATCTTCCGCCGCTCGGCGTCGAGCTCGAGCGACTCGAAGAAGCCCAGCGCCCGCGAGATCGTGAGCCGCGCGATCTCCGCGAGGTTGAGGGTCATGCCGCCGCCGGCGATTCGCACCGCCAGCGCCTCGGGCTTGAGCCTCGCGCCGCCGCACTCCGGGCAGGGGATCGCGGTCATGTAGCCGCGAAGACGCTCCTTCACGAGTTCGCTGTCGGTCTCCTCGTAGCGCCGCCGCAGGCTCGGAATCACGCCCTCCCAGGTGAATCCCAGCGTCGACTCGCGGTGTTCGTCGGTGCCGTGCAGCAGCGCTTCGCGAACGACCGGATCGAGGTCCTTGAAGGGCAGGTCGCGGGAGATGCCGGTCAGACCGCAGAACTTCCGCATCATCCGCGCGTAGTGCATGTTCATCCGCGGCCCGTTGCGGCGGTAGGGCTCGATCGCGCCGGTCGCGACGCCCTTCGCCGGATCCGGCACCACGAGATCGAGGTCGAACTCGCTGATCGAGCCGAGCCCTGCGCAGCGCGGACACGCGCCGTGCGGACTGTTGAAGGAGAAGAGCCGCGGCGAGAGTTCCTCGATCGAGCACTCCGGATGTTCCGGGCATGCGAACCGTTCGCTGAAGCGCCGTTCGATCCAGCGGGTCTCGTCGCCGCCCTTGCCGTCGCGGGGCTCCTCGAGCAGGAGCACGACGTTGCCGTCGCCGGCCTTGAGCGCGGTCTCGAGGCTCTCCGCCAGGCGCTGCCGGCTCTCGGGTCCGATCACGATCCGATCGATCACCGCCTCGATGTCGTGGGTCTCGTAGCGGCCGAGCTTGAGCGGGTTGTCGCCGCCGTGCTTGAGGGCCTCCCGCAGGTCGACGAGGTTGCCGTCGACGCGGGCCCGCATGAACCCCTGCCGTTGCAGGCTCTCGAGCACGTCGCGATGGAATCCCTTGCGGCCGCGCACGACGGGGGCCGCGATCATCGCCCGCACGCCCGCGTGCGCCGCGACGAGCGTGTCGACGAGCACCGAGGGATCGGTGCGGGCGATGGGACGGCCGCAGGTGCGGCCGCGATCGTCCCGGTGCCAGCAGGTCGGCTCGCCGCAGCGGGCCAGCAGCACCCGCAGGTAGTCGTGGATCTCGGTGGTGGTGGCGACGGTCGACCGCGGCGAGTGTCCGCCGGTCCGCTGCTCGATGGCGATCGTGGGTGGCAGGCCCTCGATCCCGTCGATGTCGGGCTTCTGCATCTGGTCGAGGAACTGGCGGGCGTACGCGGAGAGCGACTCCATGTACTTCCGCTGCCCCTCGGCGAAGATCGTGTCGAAGGCGAGCGAACTCTTGCCGGATCCCGAGACGCCGGTCAGCACCACGAGCTGGTCGCGGGGGATCTCGACGTCGAGGTTCTTGAGGTTGTGCTCGCGGGCGCCGCGGACGCGGATGACGCGATGGTCGATGGGTTTGGCGGGAGGCATGCGACGCGCCGTGGCGTGAGGGGAGGGAGCGGGAGGTTATCGGGATCGCCGGGAGTACCGTGGCGGACGCGATTTTTGTCGCGGATGCGCTCGACCTCTTGAAGTGGGAGGCGATTCCTGTCGAAATGAGGGACCCTCCGCTGGCGGGTGCCGAATACATGGCACCCAAGTCCGGGTTGGAGCGGGCCTGACGCCGCTCCGAGACGAGTTCCGCGAATGACCAAGCCCACCGCCACCCTCGCCTTGAAGACCCGCCCGGTCCGCCGGAGCGAGTCCGAGGTCGCGATCGGGAAGCCCAAGGCTCGCCCCGACGCGGCGACGTGGTCGCGGTTCGTGTCGGCCGTGGGGCGGATCCGGATCGGCGCCGCCTCGCGGCGCTCGTAGCGACGCCAGCCATCGTTCATCCCGGGTTGTTCGGGCTGCCGGTCTGGGTTCCGGCGCAGCCAAGGCGGCGCCCGGACACGGGTTGGCGCACGCGACAGCAACCTTCGGCTGCAGCGACGAGCGATCTGGTGGTGCCAGCAAGGCGTCGTCGATCATCGGACGTGGTTTCGCCAGCATCGCCCTCGCCGCGCCCGACGCCGACCCCGCTCGACGTCAGTCCGGTGGTCGCAGCGCCGACCCGTTCGAGGTGATCGGGCCTTGTCGATCGTTCATCGCCGGACGTCGTTCGCCCCCGGTGGGGGGCCGCGTTGCCTTGCACACCAGTCCCGGACATCATCGCCGGGGTGATGCCACCAACCGTCCCGCCATCGCTCGGACTCCTCGTCGCCTGCATCTCGATCGCCCTGCCATGCGAGACCTTCGCGCAGTCGGGCGAGGCCATCGAGGTCCCGATTCGCCTCGAGAGTCGTGGACTGCACGGGTACATCGCCAGTCGCGCCGCGTCGACCCCCGCCGAGTACCACTACGGCGCCGGCTTCTACGCGCCGGTGTGGCCGTTGATCGAGCGGCCGCTGCGCAACTTCCAGATCGGGCTGCCCTCGACGTGGATCCTGCCGGACAACGCCGACAACCGCACCGAGCCGCTGTGTCCGCCCGGCACCATCGCCCGAGACCACTGGCCCGAACGCGGTCCGACCTACGACACGGTGTTCCAGACGCTCGAGGGCGGTCTGGGCTACTGGGCGGGCAACCGCTTTCAGAACGGCACTCCGAAGTTCAGCATGAACGCGACCGCGGACTGCTACTCCAACGAGATCGCCACGCCGGGGTGGCCGTTCTTCCGAAGCAGCCGACCGCTTCCCGACGACCGCCTCGGCATCGCGCAGATCTCCAACCGCCTGCTGATCCCGCCCGACGGCATGACCTTCGCGGGACGCCCCAACGGCGAACTCCTCGGATATGCATGGATGGCCCTGCCGCTGATCGACGCGCGCGACGTTCCGCAGCCGACCGGCGGGCTGTCGTGGACGCTGTTCCTGAACGCTCGGAACTTCAAGGGGCCGCTCGCGTTCTACGTCCCGGCATGCTGGAGCAGGGTCTCCCGCGACTATCCCACCGCCCGCGGACGAGGGCTCGATTCGCGCCTCGCCTCGGGGCGCGTCGACGGATCGATGGAGATCAACACCGTTCCGAAGTTCGTCGGCGTCGATGCGGGCGGGACGACCTGGACGAAGATTCCGCGTCTGCAGTTTCCCGTCGATGCGAGCGGTCGCACCCTGCTCGTGCGGGACGTCGCGCTCTACTCCCGGGCTGCGCTCTTCGACGCGGTGCAGGCGTGGCGCGATGGAGGACCGGTTCCCGACGCAGGCTTTCCTGCCGAGGCGACCCTCCGTCCCGAGATCTCGACCGGGCCGGTCCGGTACCGGCAGGACGAGACGCCGCTCGCCGGCATCAACGAAGCGGCGACCCCGACCGTGTTCGAGGACGGTGCCTTCGGTCTGGTGTGGACGCAGCCGTCGGCGGACGGCTACGGTCGCCTCCCCCAGTACTTTCGAGACGACGGCGCGGAACGCGTTGCGGTCGACGCGAATCGGGTGCCGCCCGACCTCGGCCTGATCGACGCGGAGTTCCCGGGACCTCGGCCGGACCCCGAGCCCTACACCGCGCTGCCGTTGGAGGGGGCATGGGCGACACCGGGCCCCGCCTCGACGTCCTTCACGGCCCGGCTCGAGGACGGTTCGGTCGTCACCTATCGATGGTGGCGCTTCGTCGACCAGCCGGTGTTTGCGCAGTGCGAGTTCAGCGACGCCGAGCGATCCGCACTCCAAAGCCTCGTCGAAGCGATGCACCGATCGTGGTCGATCGACCGGCAATACCTTGCCCCGCCTCGCCGCGGGCGACTGGTCGGATTCGACCAAGGCCTCTTCGTCGAGCCGCCCGCAGGACTCGAGCACGGCTACGTTCCGATCGTGGTCGAGCAGCGTGCGTCCTCCTCGAGCGCCGACTGACCGGGGCGGCGGGCCGGATTCGCCGCCGGCGGCGCGTGCCGATCGTCGTCAGCGCCGATCGCGCTTGACGCCACTCTTGCGGGTCGCCCGAGGTCCGGTTCGCCCCGCCCGCGACCCCGGTGCGCCGGGCTTGTCCCGCGGGCCTGGTCGATCGTCGTCGAGATCGATCTCGCCGCCGGCGCGGACCTTCGACAGATCGTCGCGAAGCCGTGCCGCCTTCTCGAACTCGAGCTTCTTGGCGGCCTCGAGCATCTCCTCCTCGAGCATCCGTTCGAGTTCGCCGCGATCGAACGACGGCGCGGCCTTCGCCCCGACCGCCTTCCGCACGGTGCGTCCGGCCGCGAGTTCCTGCTCGATGCCGCGACGGATCGCCTTCTCCACGGTCTTCGCGGTGATCCCGTGCTCCTCGTTGTAGGCGAGCTGCTTCACGCGACGGCGCTCGACCTCCTCGATCGCGGCCTGCATCTCCGGCGTGATGGTGTCGGCGTAGAGCACCGCGAGGCTGTTCACGTTGCGGGCGGCGCGCCCCATCGTCTGGATGAGGCTCGACTGGCTGCGCAGGAATCCCTGCTTGTCGGCGTCGAGGATGCACACCAGCGAGACCTCGGGCAGGTCGAGCCCCTCACGGAGCAGGTTCACGCCGACGAGCACGTCGAACTCGCCGGTCCGGAGGTCGCGGAGGATCTCGAGCCGCTCGAGGGTGTCGATCTCGCTGTGCAGATACCGCACCCGCACGCCCTGCTCGTGCAGGTAGGTGGTGAGGTCCTCGCAGAGGCGCTTGGTCAGGGCGGTGACGAGGCTGCGCTCCTTGCGGTCCGCCCGTTCCTTCACGAGCCCGAGCAGGTCCGCGACCTGGGTCTTCGCGGATCGCACGCTGATCGGCGGATCGACGAGGCCGGTCGGCCGGATCACCTGCTCGGCGACGACGCCGCCGCAGCGTTCGAGCTCGTGTTCGCCCGGCGTCGCGGAGACGTGGATCGTCATCGGGACGAGCGCCTCGAACTCCTCGAAGCGCAGCGGGCGGTTGTCGAGGGCGCTCGGCAGCCGGAACCCGTGGTCGACGAGGGTCTGCTTGCGGCTGCGATCGCCGAAGTACATGCCGCGGATCTGCGGAATCGTCACGTGGCTCTCGTCGATGATGCAGAGCCACTCGTCGGGCCGTCGCTCCGGCACGTGCGAGAAGTAGTCGAGCAGCGTCCACGCCCGCTCGCCCGGCTCGCGGCCGTCGAACCAGCGTGCGTAGTTCTCGATGCCCGGGCAGGTGCCGGTCTCCTCGAGCAGCTCGAGGTCGTAGAGGGTGCGGCTCTTGAGGCGCTCGGCCTCGAGCAGCAGGCCCTTCGAGCGGAACTCGGCGAGCCGCGCGTCGAGCTCGCCGCGGATGCCCTCGAGCGCCGACTGCATGGTGTCCTGCGGCGTGACGTAGTGGACCGCGGGAAAGATGAACGCCTGCGGCACTTCGCCGAGCACCTCGCCCGAGGTCGGGTCGAAGAGCTCGATCCGATCGACCTCGTCTCCGAAGAGATCGATCCGGATCGCGTGCTCCTCGTGGGCGGAGTGGATCTCGAGGCACTCGCCCCGCACGCGATAGTGTCCTCGTCCGGGATCGACCTCGCGACGCTGGTACTGCATCTCGCTGAGGCCGAGCAGGAACTTGCGGCGGTCGAGCACCTCGCCGCGGCGGACCATCATGATCCGCCGCCCGTACTCCTTCGGCGATCCGAGGCCGTAGAGGCACGAGACGCTCGCGACCACGATCGTGTCCGGCCGGCTCAGCAGGTTGCTCGTCGCGGCGAGCCGCAGGCGATCGAGGTCCTGGTTGCGCGCCGCGTCCTTCTCGATGTAGATGTCCCGCTGCGGGATGTACGCCTCGGGCTGGTAGTAGTCGTAGTAGCTGACGAAGTAGCTCACCGCGTTGTGCGGGAAGAGCTCCTTCATCTCCTCGTAGAGCTGCGCGGCGAGGGTCTTGTTGTGGCTCACGAGCAGCGTCGGGCGGTTCACCCGCGCGATCACGTTCGCCATCGTGAAGGTCTTGCCGGTGCCGGTGGCGCCGAGCAGCGTCTGGCTCGGGCGGCCCTCCTCGATGCCTCGCAGGAGATCCTCGATCGCCTGCGGCTGGTCGCCCATCGGGCGGAAGGGGCTTTCGAGTCGGAAGAGGCCGTCGCTCACGGGAGGATCGTAGAGCCGGGATCGCGCGGCATCAGCCGGCGCGGCCGCCTGCGAGCAGTTCGACGGTCGGGCGCCGCAGCAGGCCGAGGGCCGCCGGAGCGCTCGCGACGAGGGCCACGAGCAGGAGCGCTGCGCAGCCGATCGCCAACGGCGCGAGCGGCAGGTTCCAGGCGAGCCGAAGCCCCGCGAGGTCGCGGTACATCGAGCCGCCCATCCACGCGAGTCGCATGCCGAGGGTGGCGCCGGCGATCGCCGCGGTGGTGGCGATGAGCATGGCCTCCGCGGCGACGAGACGGGCGACGAGACCCCGGCTTGCGCCCACCGCCCGCATCAGTCCGAACTCGAATCGCCTCGCCGCGATGCCCGCCGCGATCACGTTGCCCACGCCGAGCCCGGCGAGGAGCAGCGCTCCCGCGGAGACCGCTCCCGCGACCGCCAGCACGGTGCCGCCGACGCGATCGACCACTTCGCGGATTCCGCGCCCGGTGGTGAAGACCGTGCCGGGCACCGCATCGACGATCGCCTCCTGCAGGCGCCGCTCGCCGTCGGCGCCAAGCGATTCGTCGAGCGAGAGCTGCATGATGAAGGCTTCGCGGCTGCCGAAGTTGCGGGTGACGGCGCCGAAGTCGAGGAAGACGCAGCTGATCGCCTGCTCGTTGTAGAGGCTGCGCATGCCGAACATCTGGGTCGCCATGTCGAGACCGGCCGCGCCGACGACTCCGACGATCTCGAAGGTCGCGCTGCGACGCGCGTTGCCGAGCTCGATCGAGTCGCCGACCCCGAGGCCGCGGGCGGTGAGGAACGGCTCCGCGACGAGGCAGGCGTCGCCTGCGAGCAGGCGTGGAATGGCGGACTCCGGATCGCCGCGAATCCACTCGAGCCTGTTCAGGCGGAGGAACCGCACCGGATCGAATCCGACCGCGATGACGTTGGGCGGCGCCAGCCCTTCGATCCCGAAGACCTGCTGCCCGATCACCTCGAGCGGCAGGTATCCGACCGGGCAGCTCTCGACGACGCCCGGAAGCGCGGCGATGCGGGCCTGCTGCTCCGGCGAGAGCCCGCTGGTGCGGAAGACGAATCCGTCGGCGAAGCGCACGCGGTCTCGGAGGACGTTCTCGACCGACACGCCGTTGCTCCAGGTGCTCACGAGGATCGAGAGGCCGAGCATGAGCGCGCCCGCCGTGAAGCCCAGGCGATACGGCGTGGCGGCGACCGAACTCTCGAGGAGCCTCGGCGGCAGCCGGAGCAGTCGGCCGAGCGGATTCGCCAGCAGCCTCGACACGATCAGGAAGAGCGGAGGCGAGAGCAGGAACCAACCCACATGCAGGAGCGGCATGCCGACGAAGCTGTAGACGAGATAGCGCTGATCGCGGTCGCCGATCGACAGGAGCGCGACCTGGACCGCGATCGCCGCGAATCCGCCCGCGGCGCAGAGCACCATCGCCCACGGCCTCGCCGGGCGAGCCCGGACCCGCATCGCCTCGAGCGGCGGCACGCGGCTCGCCTGAAACGCCGGGTAGGACGCACCGAGAAGCCCCGTGCCGACCGAGCCGACGACGGCGAGCGCGACGCCCCAGAGTGGAATCTGAAGTCCGGCGGTCAGCACCTCGGGGATGAACGCGGCGCCGATCGCGGCGACCGCGACGCCGATCGGCAGCCCGAGCAGCCCGCCGATGGCGCCGAGGCTCGCACCCGAGACGAGCTGGCCGAGGAAGACCTGCCGCCGCGAGGCGCCGAGGCAGCGCGCGATCGCCAACAGGCGTTGCTGCTCGACGACCGCGGTGGTCATGCCGGTCGCGACGATGAAGCTGCAGGAGAGGAAGGCCATCGCGGCGCCGAGCGAGAGGCCGAGCCGGCTGCCGGCGATCGTGCGGTCGAAGCCGCCGCGGATCCGTTCCGAGGGCTCCACCACGAGATCGCCTTCGCCGAGCAGCAGCTGACGATCCTCGCACCACGCGGGCACGTCGACGCCTTCGTCGAGGATCAGCGAGATCGCCGTGAGTCGCGACGCGGCGTTCATCGCCTCGGCGAGCGTGACGCGATCGAGATGGGCGATCGGCCGCTGCAGGGCGCCGAGGATCGGGCGACGCTGGATGCCCACGATCTCGAGCTCGATCGGATCGCCGAACCGCTGCACCTCGAGCCGATCGCCGACCACGGCCTCGAGCTGCTCGGCGACGAGCGGATCGATCACGATCTCGCCCGGCGCGGCGGGCAGGCGTCCGGCCTCGAGCTCGAGCTGATCGAATCGTTCGATGTCGGAGAGGTCGACGCCCCGGACCTCGGTGGTGGTGCGTCGGATCCGACCTTCCTCGTCGCGGCGCCCGTCGGCCCTCACGATGGTGATCGCCCCGCGAAGCCGACCGCCGGCGAACGCCACACCGGTCCAGCCGCGAACCTCCTCCAGCAGCGATTCCTCGAAGTCGCTGCCGAACTGGTGGGAGACGACGGCGTCGGTCGCGCCGATCGAGCGGACGATCCGACGCTCGATGCCGGCCTGACCCGAATGCACGAGCGAAACCACCGCCACGACGAGCGCCGTGGAGAGCGCCACCGCGATCGCGAGCAGCGTCGTCCTACGCGGACGCCCGAGCAAGCTCAGCCGTACGAACGGCCAGACCGCTCGAATCGAGCCCATCCACATCGAACGCTCCCGCGAGGGTTCCATCGCGAAGCACGAAGACCCGTCGGCATCGCGTCGCCGCCTCGGGTTCGTGGGTGACCATGAGGACAAGCATTCGCCGCTCCGAGGCGATGCGGTTCAGGAGATCCCAGAGCCGCTCGCTCGTCGCGGAGTCGAGGTTGCCGGTCGGCTCGTCCGCGAAGACGACCGGAGGATCGAAGAGCAGGGCTCGCGCGATCGCGACCCGCTGCTGCTCGCCGCCGGACAGCGCGTCGGGACGATGGTCGGCGCGGTCGGCGAGGCCGAGTTCCCCGAGGAGTTCCGCCGCCCGATCGCGCAGCCGCGGACCGGCCTGCCCATCGAGCGTGCCCGGCAACATGACGTTGTCGAGCGCCGAGAGCGTCGGCAGCAGATTGAACTGCTGGAAGACCATGCCGATCCGACGGCGCCGGTAGTGGGTGAGTTCGCGCTCCGAGAGGCGATCGACCCGCTCGCCGGCGACCTCGATCGAGCCGGCGTCGGCGCGGTCGAGCCCCGCCAGCAGATGGAGCAGCGTGGTCTTGCCGCTTCCCGACGGTCCCATCACCGCGTGAAACCCCGGTTCATCGATCGAAAGATCGAGTCCGCGGATCGCCTCGACGTCGCGACCTCGTCCGCCGGGGGCGTGGTAGGTCTTGCGAAGTCCGCGGATCGTGATCCGTCCGCCGCTCTCGGAAGCCGAGGACGTCTCAGGCACCCGCGAGGCTCTGGTCGTACGCCGCGCCGTCCTTGAGGGAAGCGAGCGGCGAGGCATCGCTCGTGCGGATCCGCACCATCCAGCCGGCCCCGTACGGGTCGGTGTTGACCAGCGAGGGATCGGCGGAGATCGCCTGGTTGGCCTCGATGATCTCGCCCGCGACCGAGGTGTAGACGTCGCCGGTGGTCTTCACCGACTCGACCTCGCCGACGCTCTCGCCGGCGGCGAGCGTGGTGCCGACGGGCTTCATGGCCGCGTAGGTGACGTCGGTGAGTTGATCGGCCGCGAACTGGGTGATTCCCATCGTGACCACGTCCCCATCGACGCGGAACCATTCATGCGAGTCGGAGTAGCGGAGATCGGCGGGGCTTGGCATGCGGTGCTCTCGGGTCGGGAAGGGGGGCGATCATACCGATCGACCGCGGCAGCCTTGGGAGGTCGAATCGGACGCGAGCAGGCCGAGGTGAAGGGGGCTGGATCGACCCGCGGAGGGACCGTGGCGGCGACCCTGATCGAAGCGCGGCGGGACCGGGCCGTCGCGTTGCGAAATAGAAAGCGTCCATCTTTGGGATGGACGCTTTCCGGAGGGGAGAAAGATGCGTGGGGGAGGTTCTCGGACGGGCGGATCTTACCGATCTTGCCCATCTTGGCAAGCGAACCAACCCATTCTTCTCGATTCGATGCGCGATTCCGCCGGGCTACCCCTTGACACGTCCGGAAATGCTGGACCGCCGCGAACTTCCGGGCCTCGGCCCTCCGTCAGCGGCAGACCGAGAGGTAGGCGTCGAAGAAGCCCCGCATCGCCTCGTCGAAACGGTCTCCGAGGGTCAGCCCGACGATCTCGCCGACCAGCGAATCGCCGTCGGCGAGTTCGACGAGACGACCGCTGCCAGCGGCGGCGATCTCCGGGAAGTGCTCGGGAGGCCCAGTCCCTGTGCGGCGTGGACGTGGCGGCGGGGCGGCCTCCTCCGGTTCACCGTGCGGATCGGCCTCGTTCGGCTCCGCCGCCGAGATCACGTGGGTCACGACGCCGGCGGCAGCGGCTCGCGCCGCGAGCGAGACGCAGGCCGTGCCCCAACCCGGATGCGGCGGCGCATCGCCCACGAGGATCGCGACGCCGGTGCGATCGCGATCCCAGGAGAGTTCGGTGTAGAGCCGACGCATGGCCGGGTGCACCGCTTCGGGGCGATCGCCTCCGCCTTCGGCGGTCAGGCGCCAGAGCCAGGCTCGCGCAGCGTCGAGCGAGGGCGTGAAGTCCTGCGCGATCGTCTCGAATCGGTCCCGACGATCCCGATAGGCGACGACGCCGATGCGAGCGCCGGCGGTGACGTCGCGGGCGAAGAGCATCAGGTCGTCGAGCCCGCCCTGCACTTCGGCGAGTTCGCCCGACATGCTCGCGGTGCAGTCGATCGCGATCGCCAGATCGAGCCGACGCGCCGACAGGTCGCGGACGTACTCGACGAGCCCGAGGAACTCCCGCGAATCGAGAGCCGCGATGGCATTCGGCGTGAAGTTCGCCCACGCGGCTTCGTCCTGCGCCTCGGGCACGAGGAAGGCGCCGTCGAGACCGAGCTTGCCGCGATTCGCGCGAAGCCACGCCCGCCAGCGATGGTCGCGGCGCAGGTCGGGCGCCGCCGAGATCGCGGCGAGCCGAGGCGAGAGCGCGCCGATCTCCGCCGCGGTCGAGCGCAGGACGACGGAGACGAACGTCTCCTCCGCCGGATCGAGGAGTTCCGCATCGCCGCTGGCGAGCGCGAGCTCGACGCCGAGCAGGCGATCGGATTCGTTTCGAGCCTTGAGCAGCGTCTCGATGCCGCGCTGGAGTCGTTCCGGCGGGAACGCGCCGCGACAGCGAAGCAGCGTGCGAACGACGCGGGGGTGCTCCTCGTTCGCGAGCACCTCCGCGAGCTCGATCGGGGCCCGGATCCTCGCGGCGACTGCGGCGGCGAAGGCCCGCACCTGCCAGGCCGGATCCCGAAGTCGGGCCTCGAGCATCGGTGTGGCGACGTCCGGACCGTACGCCTCCACCCGCATGGTGCCGAGGGCCCGATGGGCCCAGGTCTCGCCGCCAAGGAGCGAGGCGAGGGAACTCCGCTCCTCGGGCGACAGGGATGGGGGCACGCGTGGGAGATCGGTGGGCGGTGACGATTCCAAGGTCGGAGGGCCGTCCGGAGTCGCCGCCAACGCTTCTCGGCCGGCGAGGACGACCGGAAGCAGCAGGATCGCGGACCATCCGAGCAGGCGATGCGAGGCCGGGAACGCGATTCTGCGCGGAGTCGTTCGAATGCGATTGCTCCCGTCGACGACGGCAGTAGTTTGTAAAGATCCGTCTGCCTCGAAGCGGGAGGTCGAACGAATGGGTGGATTCGCAGATCGTGCCGTGCCCAGCCTCGCCGGGATCGTCGCCGCCTCGTTCGCGGCAGCGACGATCTTCGCGGACGTGGAGCCGTTCACGTCCGAGGCGGTCGAGCGAGGCGTCCAGTACACGATGCAAGGCTATCCGCAGTCCGGCGGGGCCTACGGGTTCGGCATGGCGATCGCCGACATGGATCGGGACGGCGATCAGGATCTGATCCTGCTCGGACGGAGCAACGGTCTTCCCGGGCTCTTCGAGAACGACGGGACCGGGCACTTCACCAACCGGATCTTCGATTCGGGGATCTTCGCCTTCCCGGGCGCGAGCAGCGTGGTCTGCTTCGACTACGACGGCGACCGCGACCTGGACCTCTTCATCACGCAGTACATGGGCGGGGGCGGCAATCGGCTCTACCGGCAGGACGCGCCGTGGCAGTTCACGAACGTCACGTTCGGGTCGGGGCTCGGGGAGACCTTGCCGACCAAGGGCGTCTGCGTCGCGGACTACGACGGCGACGGTTGGCTCGATCTCTATTTGGCGAACTACGTCGTCCCGGGCAACGTCGACGTGACCCGCAATCGGCTCTACCGCAACCTCGGCACCGGGGTCTTCGCGCGGGTGCAGCCGGGCCCTGGCATCGAGAGCGTTCTGCCGAGCCTGCACGCCCATTGGACCGACGTCGACGGCGACTCGTGGCCGGATCTCTACCTGAGCAACGACCGCGGTCCCTACTACGGGCCGAACCAGCTTTGGCG
>JBMSXH010000014.1:0-15852 GCA_049425445.1 Phycisphaerales bacterium
CACCGAGAACGGCGTCGTCCAGACCCTCGAGGGAACCCTCGAGCGGATCGAGAAGCGGTACATCCAGGTTCGCGGCACGATCGCGGGACGCGATGCGATCAAGACCATTCTCCTCGGTGACGTCCAATCGATGAACTCGATCGGCGCCGGCGACACGCCCGTTGCCGCGCCGTCGCCGACAGCCGCCCCGCCGGCTCGCAAGCCGGCGGACCGGCCCACGGCCGCGCCGGCGGTGCAGCCCGTCGAAGGGGCGAATCAGAGCGCGGCGTCGAGCGACTGGCCGGGCGTCTTCCTGCTTCCCCTGAAGGGCACGCTCGGCATCGGGCTTCGTCACGACGAGATCAAGAAGATCGCCGCAGAGGCGGACAAGTACGGTCCGGGCCAGATCATCGTGCTGCTCATCGACAGCCCCGGCGGTCTCGTCATCGAGGGCGACAAGGTCAGCGACGTCATCAACGACGTGAAGAAGCGTCACCGCGTCGTCGCCTGGATCCGCGAGGCGATCTCGGGTGGCGCCTTCACGGCGCTCCACTGCGACGAGAACTACTACATGAGCTTCGGCGCGCTCGGCGCGATCACGATGTTCGCGGGACAGACCGCCGCGAGCGGCCCCGAACTGCAGGCGTGGCTCGAGCGCTGCGGCGAGGTGGCCGAGTCGGGGGGCCGAAACCGCTACGTCGTGCAGGCGATGATCCACGCGCCGCTGCTCGCCTCCTACGACCGGGACGAGGAGACCGGCGACATCAAGTACTTCAACACCCTCGAAGGCGAGTTCGACCTCTCCGACGAGGTCAACAATCTCACCCTCAACGCGAGCAACGCGCTGCACTGCGGCTACAGCCAGGGCACCGCGGACACCGAGGTGGAACTCGCGAAGCTCATGCAGCTGCCGGAGTGGAAGGAGGCCGCCAACGGCGTCGGAAGGAAGATCTCCTCCGACTGGCTTGCGACGGTCGAGAAGGCTCAGGACGAAGTGCCGAAGCTCGTGCAGCGGCTCGGCTACAAGGGCAGCGGCAGTGGTGATGCGGCGGTGATGCTCGGCACGCAGATCCAGATCATCCAGGAGCTGCTTCGCTGGTACGACCGCTGCTACCCGGTGGTGGTCTACGAGGCCGGGCTGCCTCCCGACAAGGCTCCGCTCGAGCGTCAGCTCGAGGAGATGCGTCGTCAACTCGCCCAGATGCGCCGACGCAACTGAATCGGACGCGCATGTCCGACCGCCCGATCACCGCACCTCCGACCACGCCGGACACCGGCGCGGTCGTTGCTTCGGCCGGCGGTTGGACGACCGGCCTTGGCATCGTCCTGCTGGTCTACGCGACGCTGGGAATCCTGGTGAACGCGGTTGGGCTGGCGATGCTCATCTACAGCGAGCAGGCCCGCGAGGCGGCGGGCGGATTGGACGTGGCGAAGCTCGCCCTCGGAGGCGTCGCGATGCTGCTCGGCGTGGTGCTCGCGATCGGGGCGCTGGGCCTGCTCAAGCGGCGCCGCTTCGGCGTGCATGCCACGCTGACGTGGGCGGCGGCCCGGCTGGTGCTGCTGCTCGTCGCCGGGACGTACGGCTGGCTCACGCTTCCGGCGCAAGTCGATCGACAGATGGAGCTCATGGATCGGCGGATCGCCGAGGCGCGCGGATCTTCCGGCGGTGGTTCGAGGTCGGTCACGATCTCGGTCGGCGGCGGCGGACTGGATCGCGAGGCGATGCTTCGATGGTCGAAGCTCATGTTCGTCGGCAGCATCCTCGTGATCGGCGCGATGCCGGTCGCGACGGCCTGGATCCTGACCAACCGAAGACGCCGGGAGGAGATCGCGGGCTGGTGACGGGCTCGGGAGCGTCGCCGTCCGACGGCGTCCGCTCTCGATCGACGAGGTCACGTCCGACGCAAGCGCCGGCCTTCCAGGATCGATCCCGCGAACAGGGTCGGTCGGATCAGCTGATCTCGCGTCGCTGGAAGAGCAGCGTCGCGATCGCCAGCGAGGCTGCGATCATCAGGGCGCCGTAGGGCAGGATCGCCGCGAAGTAGGCCGCGGGGATCTCCCGCTTCTGGGTCAGCGCATCCACCAGCCAGAAGACCTGGAAGTCGGGGACCACCGCGTAGGCGACGCGGCAGAACCCGTAGAGCAGATGCGCCCCGTCGAAGAGGGACCGTTCGGCCGCCGGGACGGCGGCGAACCCCTCCTCGAGCCGGGCGATCGTGCGGCCGAAGAGCCAATCCGAGAGCAGGCCGATCAGGAAGAGTCCCATGGTGATCGCGAGGGTCGGCAACTGGCCGAGCCGCGTGCTTGCGGCGATCGCCACGGCCACCAGCGTGAGCAGGGCCGTCGCCATGCCGCCGATCGCGAGGAGGATCTGGGACTCGAACTCCGTGGAGATCGCCTGCGGGGCCCAGTCGTGCGCGAAGAGCAGGGTGAGGACGTAGGCCAGCGTCAGCAGCGGGAGTCCCACCAGCACGCTCGTGCTCGTGAACGCCGATCCGTACAGGAAGTTCGCCGCCGCCCCCGCGAGGATCGCCAGCACGACCGCCGAGCTTCCGAAGGTCAGGGCCGGCAGGTGGTAGGGCGTCCGGACGGTCTGCATCGTCCCGTGGACTTCGACGAGGAGGAACGCGAGGGCGAGAAAGGCCAGCGCTGCGAGCAGGGCGGCGGACACCCCCAGATACTTGCCGAGGATGAAGGTGGGCCGGGAGACCGGCTTGGAGAGCACGGTGAGCGCCGTGCGGTTCTCGATCTCCCGGTTCAGGACGCTCGTCGCGAGGAAGGCCGCGAGCACCACGCCGCAGATGAACATGGTGCTCATGCCGAGATCGAGGAACAGACGCTGGTCGTCCTCGAGGGTGTAGCCGGAAAAGGGATTCGAGAGGACGACGAAGATCGTGCCGGCGGTCAGGACGACGAGCAGCACCGGTTGCCGGATGCTCTCGGCGAAGGTGGTGCGGGCGATCGCCCAGAGCTGTTCGAGGAATCCGATCACGCGAGGTTCCGGAGGGAGGTTCGGAGGCCCGACGAGTCTCGGCGGGGCGAGTAAAGTACCGACCACTTCGAACCCCGGGGGCGGCGGGTTCGTGAGAGCCCGATCGGTTGGTTGTCTAGCCGGTTCACCCCACGCTCGGATCTCGTCGTCTTGGCGGACGACGGATCGACCCAAGGTCCCGGCATCGCTTCTCGACTCCTGCGCCTGCGGCACGGAACTCCATGCGGATCGATCACGTCGCGTTTCAGCGGGCCACCCGCATCGCCGGAATCGGCCTTCTCCTGCAGTTGGGCATCGGTCTCACGCTGCTCATCTACGGAACGGTCGCTGGCGACAGCACCTTCTCGATCGGCTCCGCCTACGCCCTCGCGGGCACGCTCGTCTGGGCGACGCTGATCCTGGTCTTCAACCAGCATCGGCTCGAGCGGCTCGAGGCGATGGAGTTCGAGGAGATCGAGGCGGCCGCGGCCGCGGGCACCACCATCTTCGAGTCCGAGGCCCGCGAGGCGAAGGGCGCCGCGCGGCGACTCGAGCTGATGCATCGCTGGCTGGTGCCCGCCGCCAGCCTGACGCTCGCGGGAGTCCTCGCCACCCTCGGGTGGCAGATCCTGGCGTGGTTCGCCGCTCAGGACGATCCCAACGCCGACATCTCGAACTTCTCGGTCGGCTCGGCCCTTGGCTGGCAGTTGGCGGTGGCGTTGGGGCTCTCGCTGGTCGCGTTCATCTTCTCGCGCTTCGTCGCGGGCATGTCGAAGCAGCCGGCGTGGCAGAATCTTCGCGGCGGCGCCGGGGTCATGGTCGGCAACGCGCTGATCTGCCTCGCGATCGCGATCGGGCTGATCTTCCAACTGCTGCAGAAGCCCACGGTCATCGAGCATGTCGCCTACGGCTTCGCGATCTTCCAGCTCGCCGCGGCGGGCGAGATCGTGCTCAACCTGATCCTCAACCTCTATCGCCCGCGGCGAGCGGGCGAAGTGCCGCGGGCCGCGTTCGACTCGCGGGTGCTCAGCCTGCTCGCGGCGCCGGACTCGATCGCCAAGAGCGTCGGCGAGGCGATCAACTACCAGTTCGGATTCGACATCGCGAGTTCCTGGGGCTATCGACTGCTGCTCCGCAGCGTGGCATGGCTGCTCGGCTTCGGCGCGGTGGTCCTGCTGCTGCTCTCCACGGTCGTGGTCGTCGAGCCCGGCAAGCAGGCGGTGATCCTGAAGCAGGGGCGACTCCAGGCCGACGTGAAGCGGGACGGCGTGCTCTTCAAGTTGCCGTGGCCGTTCGAACAGGCCCAGTTGCACGACGTGGCGACGATCCGCGAGATCTCCCTCGGTGGCGTGATCCCCCGTGCCCGTGCGCTGAACCTGTGGGGTCAGGCCGAGGCGATCGATCCGGAGCGGCGTCCATTCATCGGCGGCGCCACCGCCGAAGCGGCGGAACTGCTATCGGCGATCGAGATCCTCGATGGCGGATCCATCGGCGGCGGCGCCGGTTCGTCGATGGGCGGCCTGCTCGGCGGAGGCGGTTCGATCCTCGCCGCCGGCACCGCCACGGCCCCGACCGAGTCCGGAACCGGTTCGGTCACCAACCAGTTCGCGCTCGTCGATGCCGACGTGCTTCTGCGCTACCGGATCAAGCCCGACGGACTGCTCGACTGGCTCGGCTTCTGCAACGACACGCGGATGCGGCGATCGGTGCTCGACATGCGGGAGCGGGCCTTGCGAGATCTCGCGGTGCGCGAGGTGACGCAGGCGTTCTCCACGCAGCCGCTCGACGCGGTGCTCTCTCCGCAGGGCGATTCGCTCGTGACCGATCTTCGTCGCCGAATCCAGCGGACCTTCGACGAGCACGACACCGGGGTCGAGGTCGTCTCGATCATGCTGCCGCGGCTCCGTCCGCCGGGCGAGGAGGCGGCGAGGTTCGAGGAGCTCTCGATCGCCGCCCAGAACTCTCGGAAGATCGTCGAGCAGGCTCGTCAGACCGTGAACTCGACGATGGCGACCCTCGTCGGCGACGCCGGTCGCGCGACCTCGATCGTCGCCGCCATCGAGGCGCTCCGCGAACTCGGTCGGAGCGAGGGCACCGAGAGCGAGGCGTACCTGCAGGCGCAGGTCGGCGTGGAGCAGATGCTGCTCGACTCGCGAGCCATGACCGCGAGCGTGATCAGCACCGCGAGAGCCCGTCGCTGGCAGCTGCACATGGAGGCCCGTCGCAAGGCCGAGGAGGTCCTCGGCGAGGCGCAGGCCTACTCGGTGGATCCGAACCTCTACCGGCAGCGGGCCCTCATGCAGGCGCTCGCCGAAGCGCTGCCGCGGGTTCGCGTGAAGTACATCCTCTCGCCCGATCCCGAACGGGTTCGCCTCGATCTCTCCATGCAGCAGCCCGACTCGGGCCTGAATCTCTCGGACACCATCGGAGAGTCGCTGAATCCGTGATGCGTGCCCGCGTGTGTATCCACGAAGCTCCCTCCTCCCGATCGAACCCATGAACCGAACCTTCGCGATCCTGCTGGGACTCCTGATCCTCACGGTGCTGGTGCTCTTCAACACCACCTACACCGTCAACTTCCACGAACTCGCGGTGAAGACCCGCTTCGGGCGCCCCGCCGGCATCGTCGGCGAGGGGCTGCACTTCAAGCTGCCGTTCTTCATGGAGCGCGTCTCGAAGCTCGACACGCGGCTGCAGCTCGTCGAGAGCCCGCTCGAGACCGTGCTCACCCGCGACGGCCAGCAGGTGGTCGTGCAGGCCTTCATGCTGTGGAAGATCGACCCCGCCGAGGAAGCGGTGATGCGCTTCTTCACCAGCTACGGCGGCACCGACGCGGCCAGCCGAGAGCTGGAGACGCGGCTGCAGGGCGCCGTGCGGCTCGTCGGCGGCTACGAGTTCAAGGATCTCATCGGTGCCGACAGCCAGTTGCCCGCGATCGAGACCGCGATCCTCGCCGATCTGCAGTCGAACGCGGTGGCGGGCATCGATCCGGTGTCGGTCGGCATCAGCCGGGTGGTGTTGCCGCCCAAGACGACCGTCGCCGTGCTGAGCCGCATGGCGGAAGTGCAGAACACCCTCGCGAAGCTCGAGGACGCCCGCGGCGCGAGCGAGGCGGAGGCGCTTCGCAGTCAGGCGGCGGCCCAGGCCGACGCGATCCGGAGCTTCGCCGAGCAGTGGGCCGCCCGCATCGAGGCGGTCGGCAACGAGGAGGCGACCCGCTACTACCAGGAGATGAAGTCCGAGGCCGGTCTCGCGGTGTTCCTCTCCTGGCTCGACACCCTCAAGGCCGGACTTCGCGGCAGCACCACCTTCGTGACCGACACCACGCAGGCGCCGTTCCACCTGCTTGATCTCGGCGCGGCGACCGACGCGGGCGGCATTCCGCAGCCGAGCGGAGAGCCGACGACCTCCGCGGAGGAAAGCCGGTGAGCGAGGACCTTCAGGACGGACTTGGTTCCGGCGGTGTGCCGAGCGAGGCCGGCCCGCTCGACGAGGCGCCCCGACGCGCCGCCAGCGCGGCGTTCGAGGTCGCGGCGGAGCCGGGGTCCGCAGCGTCCCTGCGCGACGCGATGGATCCGGCGAACCAGAGTCTCGGCGAGGCGCTTCGCCTCTCCTATCGCGTCCTGCAGCTGGGCATCCTGGCGCTGGCGGTCACCTTCCTGCTCTCCGGATTCCAGACGGTGCAGGACGGCTCCGCGGGCGTGAAGACGCTCTTCGGCGCGATCGTCGGCGATCCTGGCGACGAGCAGCTCGCCCCGGGGCTCCACCCGTTCTGGCCCTATCCGGTGGGGCAGATCGTGACGGTCGAACTCAAGCGACCGGTCGAGGTCGGCGAGGCGTTCTGGCCGAAGTATCGCCGTGGCGAGAAGACCCTCGAAGAGGCGACCGACGGCGCCGATCTCACCAAGCAGCTGCAGCCGGGCGAGGATGGCTCGCTGCTCACCGCCGACGGCGACCTCGCCCACCTGCAGATCCAGGCGGAGTACGTCGTCGAGGATCCGGTCAGCCTGCTCCGCACCATGCGGCCCGAGATGCTCCCGCAGGTGGTCCGGATGGCGATCGAGCGAGGCGCGGTCGCCGCGGTGTCGCGACTGACCCTCGAGGAGCTCACCGAGCTTCGCGAGCAGCCGGCCTTTGCGATCCGAGACGATGCGCAGGCGGTGCTCGACGAACTGGACTGCGGTGTCCGCATCGCCACCGTGACCCTGCCGGTGCGGATCGCGCCGCTGGCGGTCCGCCGAAACTTCGCCTCGGTGCAGACCAAGCGCGAGGAGGCGAAGACCACCGTCGAGCGGGCGCGGCAGCAGGCCGCAACCACGCTCACCGCCGCCGCCGGGCAGTTCGCCTCGGGGGAGCTCGTCCGCCTGATCATCGAGTACGAGAACGCCCTGACCCTCGGCGACCAGACCGCGGCCGACGCGGTGCTCGGACGCATCGGGGAGCGGTTCGCGCAGCGCGACGTCGGCGGCGAGGCCGCGATGATCGTGGCGCGGGCCGAGGCGTCGATCTCCGCGCGGCGGTCGTCCCTCGCCAAGGAGGCCCGTCGACTGCAGGGACTGCTTCCGGCCTATCGCGAGAACCCAGAACAGCTCGTTCGGCAGCTCTGGCTCGATGCGGTCCGCACGGTGCTCGAGGACGGCGAGGCCGAGGTCTTCTCGGTGCCGGGAAACCTCGCCCTCGTCGACATGGCGATCGAGAGTTCGCCCGACGTGATGCAGATCCGTCGGCGCGCCGAGTTGGAGCGGAAGAAGCGCGAGGCCGACGCCGCGGCCCTCACCCTGCAGCCGTTCCGCCTCGACACGCGAAACATCATGATCAACCAGGCCGGCCGCCGTCTCGAGCGCGACGCGAGTCGCGGCTTCGGCAGCGAATGATCGGCGATCCGTCCTTCCAGTGACCTCCCGCGGAGCACGCGCGACATGGTGACCACGAACGAGAGCCAGGCCCCGGTCGTCGAGGCCGCCGGGCTCGTGAAGGTCTTCAGCGACTTCTGGATGCGGGCGAAGGCCCGCGCCGTCGACGGCATCGACTTCTCGATCCAGCGACACGAGATCTTCGGGCTGCTCGGGCCGAACGGCTCGGGCAAGAGCACGACCATCAAGCTGATCCTCGGGCTTCTCCGCAAGACCCGCGGGCGACTGACCGTCTTCGGCCGCGATCCCTCGGACGTCTCGATCAAGCGGCGGATCGGCTACCTCCCCGAGGAGTCGTACATGTACCGCTTCCTCAACGCCTACGAGACGCTCGACTACTACGGGCGGATCTTCGGGCTGCGGGGCGAGGTGCGCAAGCGCCGCATCGAGGAGCTGCTCGAGATGGTCGGTCTCGGCGGGGCGGGGCACCGGCCGGTCGGCGAGTATTCCAAGGGCATGACCCGGCGGCTCGGGATCGCGCAGGCGCTCATCAACGATCCCGAGTTCCTCATCCTCGACGAGCCGACCTCGGGACTCGATCCGATCGGCACCAAGCAGGTCAAGGATCTGCTCGTCGATCTGAAGAAGCGCGGCAAGACGATCCTGCTGTCCTCGCACCTGCTCGCCGACGTCGAGGACGTCTGCGACCGCATGGTGATCCTCTATGGCGGGCGGGTCCGCGCCTCGGGCACCGGCGAGGATCTGCTGCGCGACAGTTCCCACACCCTCATCCGGACGGGCCGCCTGCACGACGGGACCATCGCCGAGATCGAGCGGGTGCTCGCGTCGAGGGAGGGCTTCGGCATCGACGGCGTGGAGCTGCCAAGGCAGAAGCTCGAGGAGTTCTTCCTCCAGATCGTCGAGCGGGCGCGGGCCGAGCAGGTCGCCACCTCGGGCGCCGCGTCCGGCGGCCCGACCGCGAAGTTCCTGATGGGGGAGGAAGCGTCCGAGGGCGATTCGCTCATCGAGGGCCTCGTCCGCGGCGAGACGGCGGCGGCGCCGGCGGTCGCGAAGAGCGTCGTGGCCGCGGCGCCGCAGGCGCCCGAGAAGGAGGCGGTGCTCGAGGAGCTGCTCCAGCCGCAGAAGCCCGCCGCGACTGCTCCGACGCCGAAGGCCCCCGCGGCGCCCAAGGGCGTCGATTCCTCGGTGATCGATGGGCTGCTCGGCGGCGAGCCCGAGGGTGGAGCGAAGGGGAAGGATGGCCATGGGGCGTAGGCTGCTCGAACTGCTTCGCAGGCTCGATCGAGCCCAGAACGGTCGCGGCGCGAAGATCGGGTGCTCGGTGGCCTCGCTCGTGCTCGTGGTCGCGGCGTTCTGGCCGCTGCATCGCGAGGCGACCAGGCTCGATCGCCTCGAGTCGTCGATCGTCGAGACTCTCAAGGACGCGAATCTCGCCGAACGCGAGGCGTCGGCGGTCGAGCTCTACGAGCAGGGGACCGTCACCGTCGACGGCACCACCTTCGGGGATGGTCGGTTCCGCGGGGTGGATCAACTGTTCGACGAGGCCGGCCAGCTCATGGCGGCAGCGTCCGTCGCCGAGATCGTCGTGGCCGAGCAGATCCCGGAGTGGGCGCCGACGTTCCTCGTGCAGTCGCCCTCGACCACTCGATCATGGGCGATGCTCGCCCTCGCGTGGCTTCTGGTGGCGATCTGGTCGGGCACGGGCCTGCAGCTGGTGCTGACGGCCGCGGCGACCGTGCTGCTTGCGAGTCCGTTCCTGCTGCTCGGCAAGATCGGCGCGACGTTCGCGATCGGCGGCATCGGACTGCTCGGGTTCAGCTTCGTGCTCCTGGTTCGGCTGGTGATCGCGGGCGTGTCGGGACTCGGCCAGCCGGGCGCGGTCGCCGCCACGGTGATCCGGGAGGCGGTGCGGCAGAAGGCGTTCGCCGGGTTCATCGTGGTGCTGCTCGTCGTGCTGCCGCTCATCCCGCTCTGGATCGATCCCGCAACGCCGCTTCGCTATCAGCTTCAGGTGTTCATCGCGCGCAGCCTCGGCATCACCTACGCGGTCGCGGCCTGCATGACGCTCGTGCTCGCGTGCGCCACCGTCGCCTTCGAGATCCGCGATCGCCAGATCCTCCAGCTGATGACGAAGCCTCTCGCACGCAGCCGCTACCTGCTCGGCAAGTGGTCGGGCATCGTGCTGCTCGACGCGGTGCTGCTCGCGGTCTGCGGGCTCTCGATCTTCCTCTTCATCCAGTATCTGAAGACGCGTCCCGCCGCCGACGCGTTCGATGCGCAGGCCGTGCAAGACGAGGTGCTCGTGGCGCGAGTGGGCATCGAGCCGCAGTACGACCTGCTCCCGCGGGACCGGCTCCTCGAGATGATCGACGAGACGATCGAGAACGACCCGATGCTTCGGGACGAGATCGCCCAGGGAGACCGCAACGAGTACGAGGTGCGTCGCGAGCTCTTCGCGGACTACCAGAGGGAAAACCTTTCCGGGCAGCGCTCGATCGCGCCCGGCGACGAGCGCATCTACCGCTTCCCCGGGCTCGCGAACGCGCAGCGGCTTGGGGCGAACCTGACGCTGCGCTACAAGTTCTACGCGGGCGATTCGGATCCGCACATCCAGTATCCGGTGATCTTCCGGTTCCCCGAGGACGGCTCCTGGACCGATCGTCGCTTCGTGGCCGCGCAGTCGATGGTGCTCACCATTCCCGCGGATCTGATCGGAGAGGACGGCTCGTTCGAACTCGGCATCGCAAACGCCGCCTACAACCGGGATGCGGCGCCAGGCACCGCCGCGGTGTTCCCGGGGGAGCACACGATCTTCTTCGATCCCGAAGGGCTCGAGTTGCTGTATCCGGTCTCGAGCTTCGAGGCGAACTTCCTGCGCTGCATGCTGGTGACCCTCGTCAAGCTCTCGTTCCTCGCGATGCTCGGTGTGGCGATGGCCTCCTTCCTGAGCTTTCCCGTCGCATGCCTCGTCGGCTTCGCGGTCTTCCTCACTGCGGAGACCGTTCCCTTCCTGGCCCAGAGCATCAGCTCGTATCGCATCTGGTACGACGACGGCTCGGTGGTCTGGTACAAGCAGGGCATCCGATCGATCGCGACGGGGGTGGAGTGGATGCTTCGATCGTTCGGCCAGACCCGGCCGAATCCGTCGCTGGTGGAGGGCCGCGAGGTGTCGTGGGGCGAGGTCTTCCGAAGCTTCGGGGTGATCGGGCTCGGATGGTCGGCGGCGGTGCTCTGCGTGGCCTTGCTCGTGTTCCGGCGCAAGGAACTCGCCGTCTACAGCGGGCAGACCTCATGATCCGAGACCGCGTCATCCAACTCGTCGCCACCTTCGTCGCGCTGGCCGCCTTCGTGGGGGCCGGCAGCGTGCTGCCCGTCGCCGTGAAGCGGAGCGAGGAGGCCGGACTTCGCTACACCGACGTGGCGATCGATGGCGCGCCGCCGATCGTGGCGATCGGCACCGCGATCGGCGCCTTGCGAGGCATCATCGTCGACTACCTCTGGATTCGGCTGACGATGATGAAGGAGGAGGGGCTCTTCTACGAGATCATGGCCAACGCCGATCTCATCACCAAGCTCCAACCTCGCTTCCCTCAGGTGTGGGCGTTCCACGGCCACAACATGGCCTACAACGTCTCGGTGCTGACCAACACGCCGGAGGAGCGCTGGAACTGGGTCCGCTCCGGCATCGACCTCGTTCGCAACGAGGGGCTGCGCTACAACCCGAACGACCTCGTGCTCCACAAGGAGCTCGCGTTCTGGTTCGGCCACAAGATCGACGGGATCTCGGACGACGCGCACCTCCACTACAAGCGGGAGTTTGCGCGGGAGTGGCAGTTGCTTCTGGGACAGCCTCCGTTCGACCATGCGGGACGCGAGGCGTGGATCCGATCGATCGCGGAGGCGCCCAAGACCCTCGAAGAACTGGAGGCCACGACGCCGGGCGCGAAGGCCTTGGTCGAACGCCTTCGGGAGGCCGCGGGTGCAGGCGGCCTGACCGGGTTCGCCCTCGACAAGCGGTTGCTGCTCGCCTACGGCGAGTGGGACGCGCTGCGGACCTCGCCCTACGCGCGGCTTCTCGATCTCGAGCCGCAACTCCGCGCCAACAGCCCCCTCTATCGAAGCGTCGATCAGGTCTTCTCCGATCCGGACCCCGAGGTCCAGAAGACGGTGCGAGCCCTCGTCGAGTTCCTGCGGAGAAAGGTGCTCGTCGAGGAGTACAACATGGATCCGGTGCGCATGCACCGCTACACGCTCGACGTGGGGCCGCTCGATTGGCGGCACCCGCAGTCCCACGCCTTCTACTGGGCGAAGAAGGGGACCGACGAGGGCGAGCAGCGCGTGGACGATCCGGACGACATCTACAAGATCATCAACAACGATCGTGCCCAGATCCATGCGATGCAGTCCCTCGCGCGATCGGGACTGATGAGCGTGGATCCGTTCAGCAGCGACAACCCGGGGCGTCTCTCCGATCCCCGCTGGATCAAGGTGATCGACCGCTACTTCCGCGAGCTCTACGACAAGCACTACGAGGCGCGAGGCGCCGGTGCCGACACGTTCACCGACTTCCACGAGAACTTCATGACGTCCGCGGTGCGGGAGCTCTATCGCTCCGGCGATCTTGAAGGCGCCCAGGAGATCCTCGACGAACTCGATCGGCTCTACGGCCGCGGCGGCATCGTCCCGAACACGACGTACGCCCGTGACCTGAAGACCTTCGTCGACGAGACCACCGTCGGCGAGTACGAGTACCAGCCCGACATCGCCCGCTCGGACGTCTACGCCGCGTTGCAGCGAGGCTTCCGCGAAGGGCTGCTTCTCAATCGCCCGAAGGTGCTCGAGGACGCGCGGGTCTTCGCCCGCGATCTCATCGACTACTTCAAGAACAATCGCTACTACGACTTCGTGACGAAGTTCGGGGAGAGCCGCATCGGCGACCTGATCGGCGATCTCGAGGACAGCGAGCGCGCGGTCCTCCAGCAACTGCTGATGGACCGCAGCCTCCCGCTCATCGATCGGCTGACGATCTACAACCGAGCGGGCGAGGTCATGCAGCGCCGCGCCTACGACGCGGTGAAGCCGCAGATCGAGAGCGAGTTCGCGGCGAGCCCGATGTCGCGGACCCTGACCTTCTCGCAGGTGCTTCCGGAGCCGCCGGGAATGGAGGCCTATCGGGCGCAGCAGGCTCGCGAGGCGGCGGCGCTTCAGGCGGACCGAGAGGACCGTATCGACCTGAGCCCCAGGTGACCGCCCGACCGACCGCCTGGATGGAGGCTGCGATGAGCGACCGCCGACTTCCGCCTGCGATCCTCGCGATCGGCCGCAACTACGCCGACCACGCGAAGGAGATGGGTGGCTCGATCGAACCGAATCCGACGGTGTTCATGAAGAACCCCGCATCGGCGATCGGCGACGGCGACGCGATCGTGGTTCCGGCGATCTGCCGCGAGCACGGTCCGCAGGTCGACTTCGAGGGTGAACTCGCGATCGTGATCGGCGACGGCTGCCGGGACGTCTCGGAGCGAGATGCGCTTCGCCATGTGGCCGGCTACGCGGTCGCGAACGACGTGAGCGCGCGGTGGTGGCAGAAGCAGGGCTCCGGCGGCCAGTTCTGCCGCGGCAAGAGCTTCGACACCTTCTGTCCGCTCGGGGCGACGGTGCCGGCGGCGCAGGTCGGCGATCCGAACGATCTTCGCATCAGGACCCGGCTCAACGGCGAGACGATGCAGGACTCCTCCACCTCGTTGATGCTCTTCAGCGTGCCCCGCATCGTGGCGGAACTCTCCCGCGGCATGACGCTGCTGCCGGGCACGGTCATCCTGACCGGCACGCCGGCGGGCGGCGGCGCCGGCCGGACGCCGCCGCGGTTCCTGCGCGAGGGCGACGTCGTCGAGATCGAGATCGAACGGATCGGCACGCTGCGAAATCCCGTGCGCGAAGAGTCCTGACGATCAGGTCGAGGGAGGCGCGATTCGCTCGGCCCGGCAGAGCCGCAGGCGCTCGCAGTGAGGGCACTTCATGAGCCGCACCGGCTCTCCTGCGGCCGCGAGGCGAACACCCGGATAGGGGAAGTTTCGCCCGCAGGTCAGGCAGCGAGCCTGCCACGTTCGTCGCGTCGCGTCGATCAGGCGGTCCATCCAGCTTCGCAGCCGGCCGATCACGCGGGCGCCTTGGGCGCGAGATCGGCGGCGCGAGGCTGCTTCGCAAGCCTGCGCAGCCAGGTGTAGACGATGAGTCGATCCGGCGGGATGTTGAGGTAGTCCGGGCCGGGCAAGGCGTTCCGGGCCATGAAGCCGAAGACGAACCGTTGCCAGCGGGGCATCTGCTTCCGCGTGCTGGTCAGAATGACCTCCTCGGCCACCACGAACACCACGCCGGCGAGATCGATCGGCGGTCGATCGCTTCCCGCCCCGGCGTGATCGGCGGTGAAGCGCCGCATCGCCTCGGCGAGCATCGCCGGCGCATCGGGCTCGACCATGTAGCCGTGATTCGCCTCGACCACCCACAAGCCCTGGTCGAAGCGCTCGATTCGCACATTCGACGCCTTCGCGTACGGATCGCTCCACTCCGGCTCGAGCAGCAGGATGATCGCGTCCTCGGTGAGCACATGGGTGTGCCGGCAGTGTTCGAGCACCCGGGCGCTCGCGTACTCGACGTCGCCGAGACGGATGACGAAGGCGGTCGACCCGGGCACGCGGGTGATCGGCTCGCGGGCGAGTTCCGCCGCGAGGGAGGCGGGCGTCCGGATCTCTCCGACGAGCGATCGCCGCACCAGGTCGCGGCCCTTGCGCCAGACGATCATGGCGGTGGTCGCCGCCGCGGCGATGAGCAGGGGCACGTAGCCGCCCTCGGCGATCTTGGTGAGGCACGCGCCGAAGAGCGAGAGGTCGATGGCGAGGAGGCCGGCGAGCAGCGGACCGCCGAGCCACCACGGCAGCCCTCGACGGCGGTTCATCACCCGGACGTAGGCGATCGACGTGATCGCCATCGCCCCCGTCACCGCGATGCCGTAGGCCGCGGCGAGCGCGTCGCTCGATCGGAATCCGAGCACGAGCGCGATGCAGATCGTGCCGAGCAGGGCATTGATCACCGGGATGTGGATCTGCCCTCGGCTCGTCGCGCTCGTGTGCCGGACGCGCATCCGCGGCAGATACCCGAGATCCATCGCCTGGCTGGCGAGCGAGAAGACGCCGCTGATCAGCGCCTGCGACGCGATGATCGTGGCGAGGGTGGCGAGAATCACCAGGGCCGCCCGCCACGCCTGGCCCGGCATCAGCAGGAAGAAGAGGTTCTCGTCGAGCGCGTGCTCCGGCTGCCGGATCGCGAACGCCGCCTGTCCGAGGTAGTTCAGGACGAGCGACGGGAACACGATGAAGCGCCACGCCCGCACGATCGGCGTGCGTCCGAAGTGGCCGAGATCCGCGTAGAGCGCTTCGGCGCCGGTCACCGCAAGGACCACGGCACCCACGATCGCCCAGGCGATCCAGCCCCCGGAGAGGAGCAGCGAGGCTCCGTGGCGAGGATCGAGTGCGGCCAGAACCGACGGGGTCCGCGCCACCTCGATCGCACCCATCGCGCCGAGGACCAGGAACCACACCAGCATGACCGGACCGAAGACGCCGCCGAGCCGCCCGGTGCCGAACCGCTGCGCGAGGAAGAGGCTCGCGAGGATCGCGATCGAGATCGGCACCGCGAACCTCGTCCACGACGCGTCGAGGGTGCCGAGCCCTTCGACGGCGCTGAGCACCGAGATCGCAGGGGTGATCGCACCGTCGCCGAAGAGAAGGGCCGCGCCGAAGACGAGCAGGAGGGCAAGCAGTCGGCGATCCTGGGCCTGGGCCGGCTTGCCGCCGAAGAGGAGCGCCATCAGGGCCAGGATTCCGCCCTCGCCGTGATAGTCCGCGCGCATCACGAGCAGCACGTACTTGACGCCGACCACCAGCAGCAGGGTCCAGCAGATCAGGGAGGCGACGCCGATCGCCGCGTCGGCGCCCGCGATCGACAGGGCGGTCTCGAAGGCGTAGAGCG
>JBMSXH010000015.1:0-15715 GCA_049425445.1 Phycisphaerales bacterium
CGGAGACGAGAACGTGCGGTTCGTTCGTCATGGCATGCGAGCCTAGCGGATCTGAGACCACCTCGAACCGGCTCGGCCAATCGACCACGCCCGCCGGCGGGCGCTGGAAGATCGCTCGCTCGCGAGCCGCGGGTGGACTCGCCGCCTGGAGACGCGACTCGTCGGCAACGCCTCGTCGACCGACTACCCTCCTTGGGCGCTTCGGCGGCTGGGCAGCGCGTCCCCCGCCGATCCGCCGATGCCAACCCGAGGACTCGTCATGCTCGTCAACTTCATGCTGCACCGCGTGTTCGCCGCATGCGTGCTCGCGGGTCTTCCCGCCATCGCAACGCCGCCGGCATGTCCCGAGGCCGACCTCGACGGCAACGGCCTCGTCGACGAGGCGGACCTCGAGATCGTGCGCAGCCAGCTGGGTCGCGTCTGCGAACCCCGCATCGGATCGGTCTCGCCGACCCTCGGCGCGACCTCGCGCGAGACGACGATCCTCATCGAAGGATCGGCGCTCGGCGATGCCACGAGCGTCACGATCGGCGGCGAGCCGGCCGCCTCCATCGAAGCGGTGTCGCCCACCGCGATCCGCGTGGTCGTCGCCGCCTCCGCGACGCCGGGCGCGAAGGACGTGCTGGTCACCACTCGTGGCGGAACCACGACCCTCGCGGGCGGATTCCGTCACGTCGACGCGAGCCTTCCGTGGGCCGAGACGATCGAGGTCGCGCCCGACCCGAACGTGATCACCGATGCGGCGCATCGCAGCGCGATCGAGGCGACCGGCCTGCCGTGGCGGGTGCGCGATACCGCAACCGGCGTCGAACTGCTGCTCGTTCCGCCCGGCTCCTTCACCATGGGCTCGCCGATCGGTGATCCGCTGGCCTTCCCCGACGAGACGCCCGCCCGCGAAGTGACGATCTCGAAGCCGTTCTATCTCGGGCGCACCGAGATGACCCGCGTCCAGTGGCAGCGGGCCGCGAACGCCTCGACCTCGAACGAAGGCGCCGACGCATCGACCGACACGCTCCCGGTCGATGGCGTCTCCTGGAGCGAAGCGGCCACGGTGCTCGCTCGGCACGGGCTTCGCCTGCCGACCGAGGCCGAATGGGAGTACGCGTGCCGCGGCGGCGAGGACGGGCCGATCGACAACCTCTCCAACGTCGCCTGGCACTGGCCGATCTCCGGCGGAAGTTCACAGCCGGTCGCCAGCAAGACTCCCAACGCGCTCGGCTTCCACGACATGATCGGCAACGCCTTCGAGTGGGTCGCCGACTGGTACGGCCCCTACTCCGCCGCGGCGATCATCGATCCGCGCGGCGCGGCGGAGGGTGAGTCGCGGGTCGTGCGCGGCGGCAGCTGGTACTTCCGCACGCTCTGCAGCCCGACGCGTCGCTACGAGTTCGAGCCGGAGACGCAGCGCTCCGACGTGGGCCTTCGCGTCGCCCGCGATCCCTGATCGCGGCGAACGCGCTCAGGTCTCGAGCATCAGGATCGACGTCGGCGCATCCATCGCGAGCGCCAGATGCATCCACGCCTGACCGGGGTATCCCTGCAGCAGCGTCGTGCCGCTCTCGATCCGCTCGGGAAGAGCCGGCGCCGTCGCGAGCGTCGCGAGGCGATGCGCCTGGTCGCGCAGATCGCGCCGATCGAGCATCCTCGCCAGCACCCGAAGCGTCTCGACGCGCCCGGCGGCGCCGCAACAGAGATGGTGGCGGCCGCTGTAGATCCCGCCGGCTGAGACCCGCGCGATCGCCCGCTCGAGATCCTCGCGCAGGAACGGTTCGTCGACATGCCGCAGCACCGCCGCGCGAGCGAGGGCGATGCCGTCGGCACCGGCGCACCAGGCGTCGAAGCCCGAGGGCCTCGGGATCGGATCGCCAGGGCCGGCTCCGCGCAGATCGGGCCAGCCGCCACCGCCTTCGGTCGAGTGCATCGCGTGCTCGACCCGCAGCGCCGCGAGGGCGAGGTCGATGAAGTCCGGCCGGCCGAAGCGCACCCCCGCTTCGACGAGCGCCATCGCGATGCCCGCGCGGCCGTGGCCGAGGCCGTTGAGCGAACGCGAGAACCGCGCAGACTTCCAGCCCATGCCGTCGACCTCGTTGGCGTTCGCGACGAGGTGCTCGCCGATCGCGACCACCACGTCGCGGACCTCGACCGACGGATCCTCGCGCTCGAGCGACATCAGGAGGAGCATGGCGCCGGCGCCGCCGTTGACGACGTCGAGCGAGCGATCGCGCTCGATCGCCCGCGGCGAGATCGACGCCACGATCCGCCGTGCGAGATCGCGGTAGGCGCCGGCGCCCTCGTGCCGGCCGAGCGCCCAGCACGCCGCGAGCAGCCCGCATCGCTCGCCCATCCCCGAGACCGGCTCGAGCTCGAAGATCGACGCGATGCGTCGCGGGTCCTTCCGCATCACCTCCGCATGCCAGCCGACGCTCGCCTTCGCGAGATCGAGCAGATCGCGGCGCCCGAAGCGGCGATACGCCATTTCGAGCAGCAGCGCGATGCCGCCTCGCCCCGAGTAGAGCCCTGGCCGCAGCGCCGTCGGCTTGATCGCGCCAGAGGTCGGATCGAGGACCGCGTCGATCCAACTCGCCTGATCGGGGCCGCTTCGAATCGCCGAAGCCTCGAGCCGCTCGAGCATCGCGAGCACGAACGCCTCGATCTCCGCGTCGGTCGCGGCACGCTCGGCGAGCCCGGCGGCGCCATCCTCGACCCGCCCGCCCCGCTCGAGCAGCAGTTCCTGCATCGAGCGATGCGCCGAGACATAGCTCGACTCGATGAGCCGCACCTGCTGCGCGAGGTCTTCCTCGCCCATTGCGTCGAGCTGCCGCGACGAGGCGTCCGCCGCCGATGCCGCGAGATCCGCCTGCCCGACCGGATGCGGCCGGCACTCGATCGGATCCACGGTGTGGTAGCGGGTCTCCCCCACCCGCGCGACGAAGCACGGCACGTCGCCCCGCAGGGTCGCCTCGCATTCCGCATCGCCGATCGCGTCGATCGTCTCGACGACGCGTTCGGGCATCGTCTCCCACCGGCTCGAGCCGACCCGAAGCCGCTCGGCGCGGATCCAGCGATCGACCCCTTGGCTTGCGACCGACGCCTCGCAGGTCTCGAACCCGAGCCGCACGTAGACGTTCGTCGGGCGATTGAGCACACGCCCCCAGGCCGACGCGATGGCGCCGCCGAGATCGGCGCTCGAGCGCCAGCGATCGCGCAGCGAGAGGATCGCGCGATAGCCGGCGCGGTAGCCCTCGACCACCTCGCCGCGATGGGCCATCGGATCGATCTCGCTCCCGTCGGCGAGCGTCGGTCTCGACTGCACCGCGGGATCGTCGTCGGAGAGCGCTTCGGGCGGCGCGTCCTCCCAGCGCGGGAAGTCGCTGTAGGGATGGGTCAGCCGCTGCGACGGCGACGATCCGTCGACGCCTCCGCCGAGCGCCCCGATGTTGCGAAGGCCGCCTCGCCCGTCGCGGCGGGCAAAGACCTGCGGCAGCAGCAGCGTCCGCGTCACCGAGCGGCTCACCAGTTCGACCGCAGGCTCCCGTTGAGTGGCGGGATCCGCCGAGATCGGCTCCCCCACCGTGATCGTCTCGAGGTCGATCGCCACCGCATCCGGGCCGGCCGCGACGAGGTTCTCATAGTGGAAGTCGTTGCCCTGCAGCGCATGCACGAGCGCGAGCGTTGCGCCGGTGCGGCGATGGAAGACCCGGAGTTCCTCGAGATCGCGGCACGGGCGCCGCGGCACGAACTCCATCCAGCCGTGCGTGCCGCGATCGAGCACCCTCGCGGCGCGAAGCCGGAACGCGGGCTCGATCGCGCCGTTGAGCGCCTCGACGATCCGGCACCAGCCCGCGTCGATCGCCATCGAGCGCGGCTTGTAGACCACCGTGCCGTGCTCGAAGCGGCACACCATGACCGCCCGCCCGCCATGGTGGCTGTCGGAGATGCCGCGGCCGCCGGCGACGAGCGCTCCGAGCGAGCGCCCGCTCCCGAAGACGTCCTCGATCGCCGCGCGATCCGCCTCGAGCCGTTCCGCGAACTCGCCAAGCGAGGCGACCCAGAACTCGACGCGGGTCGCAAGCAGCCGCGCGAGCGCCGGATGCCGCCGCATGAACGCGGCCCCGCCTTCGGCGAGCGCCGTCTCGACGACCGCGGCGTAGGTCTCCTGCGGCGGCGGATCCTCGAGCAGCCGAAAGACCTGCTCGTTGGTCGAGTAGGCGGCGGCCCGCGCGTGCTCGAACGCCGCCTCGAGCGTTGGGCGAACGCAGCGCAGGAGGTCCTCGATCAGGCCTTGACGCTCGGTGCGGAACACCGCCCCACCGAGGATGCGGTCGATGCGCGGCGATCGCCGGCGCAACGCGGCCGTCGCGAACTCGACCCACGGCACCACCGCGTGGGCAAAGCGGGCTGGCCGACGACTCGATTCACCCGGCTCGCCCGGGAGCCGTTCGTCCGGAAGCACCGGCCAGCCTCGATCGTCGCGCTCGACGGGCTGGGCAAGCACGCCCTCGCAAGTCGCCCACCACGCCGGCCACGGCCCGTCGATCCGATCGAGGTCGCCGAGCAGCGTCGGCAACTCCGACTCGGCGACCCCGAGTTGGGCCAGTCGGGTCGCGAACGCGACGTCGTCCGCCCCGATCGACCGACCCCACGCCCGAATCCGCCGGGCCGCGAGCGGCTCGTTCGCGCGAAGGAGGTCAGGCCGGCGGCGCAGGATCGCGATCCGTTCCGGCACCGTGAGGCTGCCGGCGACGACCGCGGCGGCAAGGTCGTGCCGGACCCCGGCGGCCGAGGCATTCGTGGATCGGTCGTCGGTGCGGTGCATCTTGGCTCGCGGCGCGGGGGAGCCGGGACGGTACCGCCGAGACGAGCGGCTCCGCGCGGAGGCGCGTCTCCTAGAGACACCCCCCTCCACTCGAATCGCACCGTACGGCGCGTGCGGCGTAGAACTGCCCGTCTGACGATCCGACGCGAACTTTCGCCGCCGTCGCGCCGAGCATCGCGTTCACGGAGTTGCCATGAAGAACGTCACCGCGATGCTCGCCCCACTCCTTCAGGATCCCGCCTTCAAGGCGAAGCTGATCGCCGACCCCAAGGCGGCGTTCGCCGAGCGGGGCATCAAGGTCCCCGAGCGCCTCACCATCAAGGTGCTCGAGAACACCCCGACCGTCTTCCATCTCGTGCTGCCGAGTACGACGGCGTCGAGCGATCTCACCGACGAGGAACTCGCGGCCGCCGCGGGCGGCGCCTACGAAGACGTGGTCGAAAAGACCTTCGCCAGCGAGTGCGTGACCTGCCCGCCTCGTTGAAGGCGATTCTCGACTCGGCGAGCCTCGTCGAGCCGCCGAACGCTCGACCACCCCGCCCGGCAGGCGATCGGACCCCGCAGCTCGACCAAGCCATGGCTCGCCAAGCCGCCTCAGGAGTCGCCATGAAGAACGTCACCGCGATGCTCGCCCCACTCCTTCAGGACCCCGCCTTCAAGGCGAAGCTGATCGCCGACCCCAAGGCGGCACTTGCCGAGCGAGGCCTCAAGGTCCCCGAGGGGTTGACCATCGAGGTCCACGAGAACACGCCGACCGTCTTCCATCTCGTGCTGCCGAGCACGACGGCGTCGAGCGCTCTCTCCGACGACGAACTGGCTGCAGCCGCAGGCGGTTGGGGCGCTGTCCCCGACAACCCCTCCGATCCGTTGGGGGACTGCTATGTGGGTCCCCTCTTGTAATCACGCCATCTGACGAAGACGCCACCGCTTCTCGAGGCAGGGCGGCGCATCGAGCCGGCGGCACTCGCTCGAGACCATGACCGTCCGACCCGGCATGCGGCCAACCGCGGATCGTGGATCGCTTGAGTCCGCCACCACCGATGGAGTTTCCGATGACCAGCCCCGCCCACATCGCCCGCGCCTGCCTCCAAGACCCCGCCTTCAAGGCGAAGCTGATCGCCGACCCCAAGGCGGCACTTGCCGAGCGAGGCCTCAAGGTCCCCGAGGGGTTGACCATCGAGGTCCACGAGAACACGCCGACCGTCTTCCATCTCGTGCTGCCGAGCACGACGGCGTCGAGCGCTCTCTCCGACGACGAACTGGCTGCAGCCGCAGGCGGTTGGGGCGCTGTCCCCGCCAGCGATCAGAATGGGGACTGCTTTGTGCCTGTTGTGCCTGCACAGCACCGGTAGTAGCTCCAATGAACAGTCCCGCCCACCTCGTCCGCGCCTGCCTCTAGGACCCCGCTGGACGACCCCGTCGGCGACATGCTGAGCGCGTGGGGCGACGACTGCGACTCAGGCCGACCGCCCCTCGTGCGACTCTCCCAACCTCGTCTTGAATCCTCCGGAGCACACCGTGCAGAACCTCGACCACGTCGTCCGCGCCTGCCTCCAAGATCCAGCCCCAAGGCGAAGTTGATCGCCAATCCCGCGGCAGTCCTCGCCGAGCACGGCGTGCGGATCCCCGCCGGCACGACCATCAAGGTGCTCGAGAACACCGCGAGCGTCTTCCATCTCGTCATTCCGAGCAGCCGCTCGTCGAACGAGCTTGCCGACGACGACCTCGCCTCGGCGGCCGGCGGCGGAATGCGCGACGGCGACGTTCCCTGGTAGGACCTGTCTGACGGATCCGCCGGTCTTCGATCCGCTCGGTATCCCGCCCGGCTTCGTCGGCTTCGACTCGCGGTATCTCCGGGGAGAACCGAGAGCGGAGTCGACAGGCGGTTGGCCTTCGATCCTCGCGGTGGTCCGAGCCTCCGGGTTGGCCCCGCAACGCCGCCCTGGCCCCGTTCCAACGCGGCCGACACGGTCTCCGCGAAACGGGCGTGTGTTGAAGCCGATCGGGCCCTTGCGGCATGCACGGATCGCACGACTTGGCTGGTGTCTCTTGGAGACGGCACTTCGAACGGCGCTCCGCACCGATATGGGAGTCGGGCGTAGGTTCCGCTTCACCGGTCGAGTCCCGATCGCCCACGCGTCGTGGAGCAGTCGAGGTCGACACCAACGATGGAGTCTCAGATGGCCAACCTCGCCCACGTCGTCCGCAGCTGCCTCAAGGACCCCGCGCTCAAGGCGAAACTGCTCGCCAACCCCGCCGCGGTCCTCGCCGAGCACGGCATCAAGATCCCCGCCGGCATGACCGTCAAGGTCCACGAGAACAGCGCGAGCGTCTTCCACCTCGTCCTGCCGAACACCGCCTCGGCCGCCGGCAACCTCTCCGACGACGAGCTCGCCGCGGCGGCCGGTGGTTGGGATCCCTTCGGCGGCGAGACCCACACGACTGGCTGCTGTTACAAGGGCGGATGACGCCGTGAGGCTCGGCGCGCGGCTTCGCCCTTGAAGGCGGAGCCGCCGCCGGCCGACTCGGCTCGCGCTCACACTCGGGCTCGTGGCGCCCGCGCCGATCCGTGCCTCGACCGATTCGCCGCGTCGGCGGAGCGACCCCACGGCCCACGAGCTTGGTGGTATCACTCACGCCTCGCGGTCCGACCTCACCGACGGCACGGACGTGCCCTCGCCTGGCCTGACCGCACGAGGAAGGACGTCCACCGAGTGTCGCAGCGCAACCTCACCGGCCTCGCCCGCGCCGACGCGGTCCGCAACTTCGCTTCGGCGGAGCAGCTCGATCAGCGTCTCGTCGTGGTGCGAAGCCGGTCGTGGATCTTCCTGCTGATGGCCGTCGCGGCGCTCGCGATCGCCCTGGGGTGGGGATTCCTCGGCCGCGTGCCGCGGTTCGTCGATGGGCAAGGCGTGATCGCGCCCGCCGGAGCGCAGCCGGTCGAGGTCGACAGCCCCTTCGCCTTCGGAGGCGTCGTCGACGTGCTCGTCGAGGAGGACATGAAGGTCCGCGCCGGCGATCCGCTGATCAGGGTCCGCAACCAGGAGATCGAGCGCGAGATCGACAGCGCTCGCGCGATGCTGGCGGCCCTCCACGCCCAGGACGCCGCGATGAGGACCGAGGAGGACTCGCTTCTCGAGAAGCAGCAGTCCGCGACCGAGCGGCAGATCGCCTCGGCCGAGGAGTCGATGCGGCTCACCGGTGAACTCGTGGGGCTGCTCGAACGGGAACTCACCGACCTCGACGACCTCGTGCAGCAGCAGCTGATCCCCCGCTCCCAGTTGGTGCAGGCGCGCTCCGTGCTCTTCACCTCGATGCAGCAGATGGCCCAGCAGGAGTCGATGATCGCGCAGGCCAACGCCGCCCGGCAACAGCTGCAGTCGTCCGTCCAGCAGGGGCGCCTGCAGCGACAGCAGGCGATCGTCTCGGCGGAGGGATCGCTCGCGGCCGCCGAGACGCGGCTCGCGCAGTCGACGGTCGTGCGGGCGCCGGTGGACGGCGTGGTGATCTCGTTGATGGCCGACGCCGGGTCGTCGATCCGCGCCGGCGAGGCGATCGCGATGATCCGGCCGCGAGTCGACTCCAAGCAGGTCCCGGTCCTTGCGACCTGCTACGTCCCCTTCGGCGCCGGCAAGCAGGTGCGGATCGGGATGCCGGTGCGGATCAGCCTGCCGTTTGCGGCGCCCTCGCGCTACGGCTACGTGATCGGCGAGGTCACCTGGGTGAGCGAGTACGTCGCGGAGGGCTCCGCCGCGACCTATCTCGGAAGCGCCGAACTCGCGCAGGAACTCTCGCGATCGCTCGGGGCGATGTTGGAGCTCACCGTGCAGATCCAGAACGACCCCGCGACGCCGACCGGCTTCGCGTGGACGAGCCGCGACGGGTATCCCGAGCCGGTCGAGTTCCCGTTGCTGTGCGGCGTGCAGATCGCGACCCGCGAGGATCGCCCGATCGATCTTCTGCTGCCATGGCTCAAGGACCTCCTCGGCATCGACCAGCCGCCGAGCGCGCCGGGGATGCCGACGTCCCCATGACGGCGCGACGCCCGAGCCGCGGCCCGAGGGGTCTGGCAAGCACGCCGACCATCCTCCAGATGGAGGCGGTCGAGTGCGGCGCGGCGAGCCTCGCGATGGTGCTTGCCCACTACGGGCGATGGATCCCGCTCGAGCAGTTGCGGGTCGACTGCGGCGTGTCGCGCGACGGCTCGAACGCGGCGCAGCTCGCGAGGGCTGCGCGGCGGCACGGGCTCGAGGCCAAGGGTCGCCGCCACGAGATCGACTCGCTCCGCAAGGACGCGCCGCGGCCCTGCATCCTCTTCTGGGGGTTCGGGCACTTCGTCGTCTTCGAGGGATGCCGTGGAGGCCGCTATCGACTGAACGATCCGGCCGGCGGACGGCGCTGGGTCGACGAGCGGGAGTTCTCCAAGGCCTTCACCGGCATCGCCCTCGAGTTGGCGCCGGGCCCCGAATTCGAGCGACGAGGCAGCCGCCCCAGCCTGCTGCGCGGCGTCAGCGCGTGGATGCGCGGCAACCTCACGGCCGCCGTCTTCGCGGTGGCCTGCGGCGCGATCGCGAGCGTGCCGGCCGCGATCATCCCCGGGCTCGTCGCGACCTTCATCGACGGCGTCGTGCAGGGCGGCACGTCGTCGTGGGCGGCGTGGATCGTGGGGGGCATGCTCCTCATGCTCGCGCTGCAGCTCTTCGTCACGCTGCTGCAGGGCGTGGTGCTCAACCGGCTGGTGCTGCGGATGTTCCTCGCCCAGTCGATCCGCATGGCGGAGCAGCTGCTGTCGCTGCCGATGCGGTTCCATCAGCAGCGAAGCGTCGGCGACCTCGTGTCCCGCTTCACCTCGAACGAGCAGATCGCCGCGAGCCTGGGAAACCAGATCCTGCTCGGCCTCGCGAACGTCGTCACCGCGACGGTCTACGCCGCCGCGCTGATCGCGATGAGCCCCCTGATCGGGGCGATCGCGGTCGGTGCGACGGTCCTGATGCTCGCGGCGATCCGCCTGACCAACAACCGCGTGCTCGATCGCTCGACCGCGATGCAGCGCGAGGTCGGGCGCCAGTACGGGGTGCTGATGGGCCTGCTCCGCTCGCTGCCCGAGATCAAGGCGACGAGCCGCGAGGGCGAGGCGTTCAACCAGTGGGCGGGCTACCAGACCAAGGGACTCAACGCGCAGCAGTCCGTCGCGGGGACCACCTCGTGGCTCGACGCCCTGCCGACCGTCGCAAGCGGACTGGTGGTGACGGTCTTCGTCCTCTGCCTCGGCGGCTGGGAGGTGATGCAGGGCCGGCTCGGCGTCGGCGAGCTCGTGGCGATGCAGATGCTCGCGGGCCTGCTGCTCGCGCCGGTCACGCAGCTGGTCATGCTCGCCCGCGTGCTGCAGACCACCCAGGCGCAGATGGCCCGCGTGCTCGACGTCTTCGAGTACCCGCGCGACACGGACGACCCGGCGCCGACCCGATCGGCGGCGGAGATCGGCGGAAGGCTCGGGGGCGCGGTCGAACTCAAGGAGATCTCCTTCGGCTTCGATCGCGCCGTGGCGCCGCTCATCGAGGGGCTCACCCTCTCGATCTCGCCGGGAACCGTGGTCGGCGTGGTGGGTCCCGCCGGCAGCGGCAAGTCGACGATCCTGAATCTGCTGCTCGGGATCGAGCGCCCGTGGTCGGGCGAGATCCTGTTCGACGGCGCGCCCCGCGCCCGCATCGAGCCGCACGTCCTCGCCGACTCGGTGTCGGGTGCCTCCGGCAGCGTCACCGCCTTCGCCGGCACGCTTCGCGACAACGTCTCGATGTGGGATCCGACGATTGGCGACGAGCAGCTCGTCGCGGCGCTGCGCGATGCGGACTGCCTCGAACTGCTCGATCGCCCCGGCGGCCTGGACGCGCCGATCAGCGAGGGCGGCCGAAACCTCTCCGGCGGCCAGCGCCAGCGGCTCGAGATCGCGCGGACGCTGGCGCGAAACCCAAGCGTGGTGGTGCTCGACGGCGCGACGTCGGCCCTCGATGGCCAGACCGAGGCGCGGGTGCTGACGCGGATCCGGGCCCGCGGCGCGACGGTCCTGCTCGTCACCGGGCGGCGTTCGTCGATCGAGTTCGTCGACGAGGTCGCGATCGTCGAGTCGGGCCGTCTCGCCGACCGCGGCACGCCCGCCGAACTGGCCGCCCGCAGCGAGTGGTTCGCCCGCGAGTTCGGAGCGGTCGCATGAGCGCCGTCGCCGCCGAGCAGGCGTGGTCGGAGATCGCCACCACGTCGCGGCTCGACGCCGCGGCGCTGCGGGCCCGCGATTCCTCCCGAGATCTCGCGATCGGCCTCGCCTCCGGATCGCTGGTGCTGCTGGCCCGCGCGATGCGTGCAAACGGAACCCTCGGCCCCGCGGTCGTCGTCGCACGGGCCGAGGCGGGCGGCCTGCTCGCGGTGCCCGCTTCACCGGCGAGCGTGGTGCTCGAGCTGCGCGGCGACGCCTCGCTCGAGGCGATGGCGCTCGACCTCGGCTCGGATCGGCCCGCCCCGCGAGCCTTCGAACGGCTCGTGCTCGGGCACTTCGAGACGCCGCAGCAGGCGTCGGCGTGGCTCGAAGCCCAGGGATCGGGCGAGGCGACGTGGCGCGTCCTGCTGGCGGCGCTCCTGACCCACGCGCGGGAGCAGGCGCTCGACCGCATCGCCGAGGAGGATCGCACCTTCATCGAGCGGGTCGAATCGCTCGAATCGCTCGACGACGCGCTCCTGCTCCAGTCGGTCCAGCATGCGGCGCGCTCCGCCCGGCTGGCGCCCGGCGCGGAGGCCGCCCTGGGCGGCGATGCGATGCTGCGGGCGCTTCGCCTCGTCGTCGAGCGCCTGGGTGCCTCGGTGCCGCCGGACCTCGCCGCGAACCCGCGTTCGTCGCTCTCGCCGTTCGAGCAGTTCTGCCGAATGCTGCATCTGCAGCATCGGCAGGTGCTTCTCGCCGACCGATGGTGGCGAAGCGAAGGCGTGCCGATGCTCGCGATGCGGACCAGCGATCAGGCACCGGTGGCCTTGCTCCCGTCCGGATCGCACTACCGCGCCGTCGTCGCGGGATCCGACGGCGACGAGGACGTCGAGCGGGTCGACGAGGCCTTCGCCGCCTCGCTCGAGCCTCACGCGGAGATGCTCTACCGCGGCCTTCCGCTGCGAGCGCTCTCCCTGCGCGACCTGCTGCCGCCGATCGGTCGCGGCAACCTCGGCGACGCCGCGATCGTCGCGCTGGCGACGATGGCGGTCAGCTCGCTGACCGCGCTGGTGCCGGTCATGACCGGGCGCGTGATCGGCGAAGTGATCCCGCTGGCGAACCTCAACATGCTCGTCTTCGTCGGGATCGTGCTCGCGTCGATCGCGATCGGGCGCGGCCTGCTCGGCGTCGTCTCGAGCATCGCGTTCGTGCGCATCCAGACCCGCGCCGGCCTCTCCCTCACTGCGGGCTTCGTCGACCGGCTGCTGCAGCTGCCCGCGTCCTTCTTCCGAGACCGCTCCTCGGGCGACCTCACCCAGCGGGTGATGGCGATCGAGCAGGTCCGCGCCTCGCTCACGCAGTCGGTGCTGTCGGCGCTCCTGGCCTTCTTCGCGGGCTTCTCGAACCTCGCGGTCCTCTTCCTCTACGCGCCCTCGATCGCCCTGCCGGTGGTCGGGCTGGTGGCGCTCCAGATCGCGCTCGTCGTCTCGATCTCGATCCTGCTCGCGATGAACGACTACCGGCTCGCGACGGCGAAGGGGCGTCTCGACGGATTCGGCATGGACATGCTGAGCGGGATCCGCCAGATCCGCATCCAGGGCTCGACCTCCCGCGTGCTGGCGCAGCTGATCGCGAGGCTCGCGCCGGTCGGTGCCGCGAGCTACCGCACCGGTCTCGCCGGACTCGCGAACTCGTCGGTGCTGCTGGCCTTCTCGACGCTGGTGCCGGCGCTGGTCTTCCTGCGCTACGTCGCCTCGATCGACGGGTCGGGGGGCGCAGCGATGGACGAGGGGTCGTTCGTCGCCTTCATCACCGCGGTCACCGCCTTCCTCGGCGCGACCGCGATGCTCGGCCCCGCGATCATCGCCGCCGCGTCGATCGTGCCGCAGTACCACCGGCTCAAGCCGCTGCTCGAGGCGCTCCCCGAGGTGGTCGAGGGCCAAGGGGATTCGGCGACGCTCGCCGGCAAGGTCGAGGTGCGCGACGTCGTCTTCCGCTACGCCCCGGAGGGACCGGCGATCCTCGACGGCGTCTCGATCCGCGCGGAGCCCGGCGAGTTCGTCGCGATCGTCGGCCGCACCGGCTGCGGAAAGTCGACCCTGATGCGGATCCTCCTCGGCCTCGAGCCGCCGGAGTCGGGCGCCGTCCTCTACGACGATCTGCCCCTCGAGAGCCTCGATCCGACGCTCGTGCGCTCGCAGATCGGCGTGGTGATGCAGTCGAGCGAGGTGGTCACCGGCAACGTGATGTCGACGATCCTCGGGGTCGGCTCGCGGCGGTCGATCGACGATGCCTGGGCCGCCGCGCGGCTCGTCGGCATGGAGCAGGAGATCGAGGCGATGCCGATGGGGATGCTCACGCTCATCACGCCCAACTCGCACTCCCAGAGCCAGGTGCAGCGGCTGCTGATCGCCCGCGCCCTCGTGGCCAGGCCGGAGATCCTGCTGCTCGACGAGGCCACCAGTTCCCTCGACAACCAGTCGCAGGCTTCGATCACCGCGACGATCGAGGCGCTCGGGGCCACCCGCATCGTCATCGCCCACCGGCTCAGCACCATCCGCGGCGCGGATCGGATCTACGTGCTGAAGCAGGGCGAGGTCGTGCAGCAGGGTTCCTTCGAGGAGCTCGCCGCCGACGCCTCGGGGCACTTCTGCGAACTGATGGCGGGACAACTCTCATGAAGGCCCGCCTGTCGCTCCTCCTGCCCTTCCTGCCCTTGCTGGCCGGCCTCGCCGCCTGCACGCCGACGCTCGACCGGCAACGCTTCCGCATCGAGGAGCTCGACGCGCGCACCCGCGAGATCACCTCGCTCGACGGCACCCGATCGCTGCGGGCCTTCGACGACTCCTCCAGCGCGCCCGGCGCCGGATCGCAGGCGGAGTCCGATCGCATGGTCGCGCTCCTGCGCAGCGGCGCCCCGCAGCCGCTCACGCTCACCGAGGTGCGGGAGCAGACGCTCGTCAACAACCTCGGCATCCAGGCGACGCTGCTCTCGCCGGAGATCGCCGCCCAGCGGCTGCGCGCCGAACAGGCGAAGTTCGAGTCGACCTTCACCGCGAGCGTGATCGACCAGCGCACCGTCTCGCCGGCCTACTACGGCGGACCGCCGATCAACACCGAGGCGGAGACCCTCTCGATCGTGCCGGGGCTCACGGTGCCGCTGCAGACCGGCGGCACGGTCTCGCTCGACTGGACCCTCGCCACCCAGATCTACTCGGCGAGCGACGACTCCATCGCCGACCAGAGCTTCGCCGACAGCCAGCCGAGCATCTCGCTCGAGCAGCCGCTCCTGCGCGGCGCCGGCATCGAGTACAACCAGGCGTCGATCGTGCTCGCCGAAGCGCAGCTCGGCCTCGAGAAGGCCGCGGCGCAGCTTGCCGTCGTCAACCAGCTCGTGGCGGCGGAGGTCGCCTACTGGCGGGTGCACCTGGCGCGGCGCGAACTCGACATCGCGATCGAGACCTACGGCATCTCGCGCTCGCTGCTCGAGAACCAGCGAGTGCTCGTCGAGCGGGGCGCCGGATCGATCGCGAACGTCTACAACTTCGAGGTCGCCCTCGCGGTCGCGTTCGATCAGGTGCTCGAGGCCGAGCGCCGACTGCGGCTCGCGGTGCGCGAGCTCAAGGTGGTGATGCAGGTGCCGGATCTGAGCCTCGACGGCTCGGTCTCGCTCGAACCCACCACCCCTCCGGTCCTGGTCGCCTACGAGGTGGACGAGAAGACGCTCGTCGAGTTCGCGCTTCGCAACCGGGCCGATCTGCTGCAGTTCGAGTACCAGGAGATCCAGCGGAACATCGACGTCATGATGCGGGACAACGAGACGCTCCCGGAAGTCGATCTCGTCGCCGCCTGGACCTTCAACGGCTTCGACTTCGCCGGCCGATCGCTCTCCGAGGCGACAAGCAACCTCGGCGACGGCAATCCCGCCGGCTGGGCGATCGGCTTCACGGCGAGCGTTCCGATCGGCAACGAGATCCGACTCGCCGCCTATCAGGCCGCGATGCTGCGGCGCCTGCAGGCGGTGGCGACCCTGCGCGATCGACAGGTGACGGTGACCGGCGAGGTGCTCGACGCGCTCGACTCGCTCGACCTGCAGTGGGATCGCATCCTCACCTCGCGCTTCCAGGAGGAGGCCGCGAAGCGGTTCTTCGAGGCCTACAAGACGCTCTTCGACCGCGGCCAGATCGCCAGCGCCAACCTCACCCAGGCGCTGCAGTCGCTCAACAACGCCGGCATCAATCGCGCCCGCGCCGAAGCCGACTACCAGATCGTGCTGGCGAGGCTCGCGCAGGCGGCCGGATGCCTGCTCGGCCACGCGGGCGTCGAGTGGTCGGACACCCTCGACGAGCGGCGTCTCGAGGCGCCCGGCGCAAGCCCCGCCGCGCCGCTGCCCGACCGCTTCCTCTTCCCGATCACCGACGAGGCCGCACCATCGCCGACGGCCCCGAGTGCGGACGAAGCCGCGACCGTCGAAGCCGCCGAGACGCAACCCGCGGCCGACGGCCCCACGACTCCGTGACCAAGGCGGTGATCGACGCCGTGCACACGACCACGCTCGACCAGTACCTCGCCAACGCCTTCGGCGATGCTGGCGCGTCTGGACCGGTGATGCCCGACGAGGCCCATCTCGCCTGGTGGCGATCGCTCGCCACCCGCGCTCCGCGCGGCGAACGGATGCTCGAGGACCTCGTGAAGGCGCTTCCGCA
>JBMSXH010000016.1:0-15080 GCA_049425445.1 Phycisphaerales bacterium
CATCGCCATGCCCTACGTGCTCTATCAAATCTGGGCCTTCGTCGCGCCGGGCCTGTACCGCAACGAGCGGCGCGCCTTCCTGCCGTTCATCCTCGCGACGCCGGTGCTGTTCCTGCTCGGCGCCGCGCTCGCCTACTACGTGATCTTCCCGCTGGCCTGGAGCTTCTTCATCAGCTTCGAGTCGCCGGGCGGCGAAGGGCGGGGCGACGGGCATGTTGAGGGCCACGGCCAAGGCAAGACGCGCCGCCGACGTCGCCGGCGACGCGGCAAGTCCGATGGCGGCGACACTACATCTGGTGGTGGAGGTGAGAGCGACAGCGGAGCGTGAGGCTCGCGACAGGATCGCGCGACGCCCGGTGCAAAAACATTGGACGCGTGCGCGGCGTGCGATCCGATACGAATCGCTCAGCCGAACAACTCTCCCTCACGCCGAGACGAGCCCCACGTGACGCGATCCGCCAACCGAGCCACGAACCGATCCGCCCCCCGGTCCGAGGCCCGTTTCGAGCGTAAGCCCAGGCGAACCGGCGCTCGCCGCACCGCCGAGGCCGCCTCGGCACTCGTGGCGACCCGAACACGGCTGGTGTGGGTGAGCTTTCTGGTGGCGACCGCTGCGGTCTCCGGACTTCTCATGCTCGGGCAGCGTCGGCCCGCTGGCCCTGCCCTCGCATCGCTCGCGTCGGAGTCGCCAGCGACTGAATTGCAGCCCGCTGCGGCCGCGGTCGAGCAAGGCCGATGGACCTCGATCGTCATCCACCACTCCGGCCAGCCCGGCGGCACCCCCGACTCGATCGAGCGGGAGCACCGCGGCTACGGCTACGCCAGCCTGGGCTACCACTTCCTGATCGGCAACGGCGCCGGGCTCGAGGACGGGGCGATCCACGCCGGCCCTCGCTGGCACCGCCAGCAACCTGGTGCCCACGTCGCGGCCAGACCCGAGGGCGCAAGCCCCGACGCCGACCAGCTCAACCGGACCTCGATCGGCATCTGCCTGGTCGGGAACGGAAACCGCCGAGAGTTCTCTGCGCGTCAGATCCGCGAACTGATCGCCCTCGTCCGGCGGCTCCAGTGGGAACTTGGCATTCCGGGTTCGGAGGTCCATCTCCACTCCGACCTTGCGGAGGTCGACAGCCCCGGCGCCCTGTTCCCGGTGGGGGCCTTCACGGAGGCGATTCTCGACTGACGGTTCACCTCGCGTGGGGCTCGGGAGGGTGCCCACGGGTCCGAACGCCGGGGGCAATGGACCAATCGCCGGCGGCGAGCCGTCCGCCGAGATTCTTGCCGCTACCGGGGGCGACAGGTACATTCGCCGATCACGTCTTCGACCCGGCGACCTCGGTCTACGCCGGGCTTCACACTGGCCTCCAGCGGTCGCGCAGTTCCCTCGGGGGCGACCGCAACGATGCCTCCACCGCGGGGTTCCGCGGATCAGTCCATTCACCCGCGCTCCGCGATCGAATCACGGACGAGGGTCATCGCCTCAGGATTCGCTCGCCCGTGTCCACCGTCGCCGACAGCCAGTTCCCGGGCTTCAAGGTCCTCGCCCGCATCGGGCAGGGCGCGGCGAGCACGATCTACGCGGTCCAGAACCCCAAGACCAAGCAGGTCTGGGCGCTGAAGCACGTGGTGCGCAACTCCGACAAGGACGTGCGCTTCCTCGAGCAGGTCGAGCAGGAGTACGAGGTCTGCAGCCGGCTCGATCATCCGAACATCCGGAAGGTCGAGCGGCTCATCCGCAATCGCAAGATGTTCCGGGTGGTCGACGTGGTGCTGGTCATGGAACTCGTCGACGCCGAGACGGTCGACCAGCATCCCCTCGACGACCTCAAGGGCACGGTGGACATCTTCATCCAGGTCGCCAGAGCCCTCGCGCACATGCATGAGCGCGGCTTCGTGCATGCCGACCTGAAGCCCACGAACATCATGGTCAACGATCAGGGCGAGGTGAAGCTGATCGATCTCGGCCAGGCGTGCGCGATCGGCACGGTGAAGAAGCGGATCCAGGGCACTCCCGGCTACATGGCCCCCGAGCAGGCCCACCGCGACGCGATCACCGAGCGGACCGACGTCTACAACTTCGGCGCGACGATGTACTGGATCCTCACCCGCGAGGTGATCCCGACCGCGATGCCACCCTCCGACGAGCGCACGAGCCTCTACTCGGGCGCCATCGACGCCGAGCGCGTTCCATCGCCCACTCCGCCGATCGAGCGGAATCCCCGCACCCCTCAGGCCCTTTCGGACCTGATCCTCGCCTGCGTCGTGCCGCAGTCGGCCGGTCGCCCGCAGTCGATGGCCGAGGTGCTCCGGTCGCTCGAATCGATCCGCAGCGAGCTCCGCTGAGATCCCGCACCGCGGCTTCCGCCACGCGGGCCGTAGACTCGTCGGATCTCCGCCCTTCCCACGCCCCTCTCGGCGCCGCCAGTGCCCACTCCACGAATCGCGATCGTCGGCCGACCCAACGTCGGCAAGTCGAGCCTGTTCAACCGGCTCATGGGGCGTCGCATCTCGATCGTCGACCCGACCCCGGGCGTCACCCGCGACCGGATCGAAGGGCTGCTCGAGATTCCGCCGCCGCCGTCGGACCCGAAGGCGGCGCCGGTCTTCGCCGACCTCTTCGACACCGGCGGATACGGGATCTACAACCCCGCCAACCGCCGCATCGACGAGGCCGGCAAGGACCTGTCCGAACTCGACGCCGACATCGAGCGGCAGATCGACTTCGCGGTCGCCGAGGCGGATGTGATCCTCTTCACCGTGGATGCCGACGAGGGGCTCGCCCCGCTCGATCGGGAGGTCGCGGAACTGCTTCGCTCCAGGGGCCTCGCCGAGAAGGTCGTCCTCCTCGCCAACAAGGTCGACGACGACAGCCGACTTCCGTCGATCGGCGAGTTGACCGCGCTCGGCTTCGGCGGACCGGTGGGCGTCTCCGCCAAGAGCGGCCTCGGCGTCCGGCGACTCTTCGGAATTCTCCGGAACCGGCTCGCAGGCGTCTCCGAGGCGCCGCCCCGCGCGGAGCTTCGCCTCGCGATCGTCGGCCGTCGCAATGCCGGCAAGAGCACCCTCGTCAACGCGCTCGCCGGGCAGCCGCGGGTGATCGTCTCCGAGATCGCCGGCACCACCCGCGACAGCGTCGACGTCCGCTTCACGATCAAGGGCCGAACCCTCGTCGCCATCGACACCGCCGGCGTGCGCAAGAAGAAGAGCTGGGTCGACGACGTCGAGCGCTACTCGCATGGCCGGGCCGTCGAGGCGATCGAGCGATGCGATGTCGCGGTCCTCCTGCTCGAGGCGACCGAGCCTGCGAGTCAGATCGAGAAGGCGCTCGTCAAGGAACTGCTCGACCGGCACAAGCCGACGATCGTCGCGATGAACAAGTGGGATCTCGTCGAAGGCAAGCTCTCGATCGAGGACTACCTCAAGCACTTCGACCAGGAGCTGCCGAGCCTGTCGTTCGCCCCGATCGTGGCGATCTCGGGGAAGTCCGGCGACGGCATCGAGGACCTCGTCGCGATGGCCTTCAACCTGCACCAGCAGGCCGGCCATCGCGAATCGACCGGCCGGCTCAACGCCGCGATCGAGAAGATCCTTCAGGAGCGTGGCCCCTCATCGCGACTCGGCACGCAGGCCAAGGTCTTCTACGTGAGCCAGATCGGGACCCATCCTCCGACGATCGCCCTCGTCGTGAACAAGCCGGCGCTCTTCGAGGGTCAGTACGAGCGGTATCTGCTGAATCGCCTTCGCGACGTGATGCCGTACTCGGAGGTCCCGATCCGCCTGCAGTTCACCGCCCGGCGTCGCGACGGCGAGCCGACCCCCGCCGCGAAGCCCCGCTCGCCCCGGCGGCGATAGGGCCTGCGGTTCGGCCGAGACGGTCCCGAATGGCCGGTTCGTCGAGGACGACGTTGACGGCACCGGACGAACGCTTCCGTGGAGGTTCCGGCGGAGACGACCCGCAAGCGGTGCCGATATCGTCCGTTGTCGAGTTCACCCCGCCGCCCCGCCGGGCGGCTTCGCCGCGGCGTTCTGGAGCGACTCCTGGCATGTTCGAGGCTTCTGCGACGCTCGCGGTCCTCGTGCTCTCGGCCAACTCCGCGTTGTCGGGTCAGTCGGCACCCGCCGACGCGACGACCGTTCCCGACCGGTTCGAGGGCGGCGTCGCGGTCAAGGAGGCCGATCGACGGGCGGCGATGCGACGCGAGGCGTTCGAACGTCTTCGAAGCGAAGCGCTTCCGGAACCCGTGAGCGAGGTCGAGATCGCCGCCTGGGCCGCGGAGACGGGCTTCTCCGCGGAGGGGCTCGCCTTGCTGCCGGCGATCGAGGCCAACTACCGTCGCGCCATCGAGCGAGCCGACGCCGATGCCGGCCGCGGCATCCGCGAACGCTTCGACGCGGCGTACCGGTTCGACGAGCGCCGCGAGCGGATCGAGGCCGTGCCGACTCCGGAACTCGTCGAGCTGCTCGAGCGCCGGCTCGCCTACGCCGAAGCGATGCAGACCGCCGATGCGGCGCTCTTCCGCGAGTTCGACACCCTCGCCGCCCCGCAACTTCGCCGAACGCTCGACGACATCCGGCACGAGCGGCAGCAGACCATCTTCCGTCGCCCGGAGCGGCTGCCCGGATCGACGCTCGACCTCGTCGATCTCTTCGCGAAGGAGTCGATCGATTCGTCGGCGTTCATGGGGGTGCCGGAGGCGCTCGACCGCTACCGGCGCGACCACGGCCGGCTGCTCGAACAGCGTCACCGCGAGAGCCTCGCGATCGATCTCGAACGGGCGGTCGAACTGGTCGAACTCGGCCCGCAATGGGAACTGGCGGAGTCGCCGGAGGACGTCGCCGCGATCCGCGGACGCCTTCAGGATCTCGATCTGCGGATGATCGATCTCGAGGGACCGCTCCGCGCGCTCAACCGCGAGACGATCATGTCCTTGCGACGCATGCTGCCCGACGACGAAGGCCGTCGGCTGCAGCGGATCTACCAGTCGCTCACCTATCCGGAGCACTTCCGCGACGAGGACCGATTCGTCGCGATGCTCGCGATGCCGTCGGTCGCGATCGCCCTCTCGGGAGACCGCGCCGATGCGGCGATGCTCTCGCTCGACCGCGCCGCCCGCGAGATCCAGCGCCCGGCGCTGCTGCTCATGGAGCTTGCCGACGGACTCGCTGCGGTCGAGACCCTCCCCGACCCCTACACCCGCGCCGAGGCGACGATGCTGCTCGAGATCCGGATGCTCGAGCTCGTGCAGCAGCGCCGCGATCGGCTCTCCGCCGCCGTGCGGGAGATCCTCAACACCCTTCCGGGGGACGCGACCGGCGCCGTGTCGGCGCTGCGCGAGCATCTCGCGGCCGACGAGAGCATGCGGCGAGCCTCCGACTTCCGACGCGGTCAGCTCGCCGAACAGGTGACGGCGATCCGCGATCGGGTGCGGATCATGCTCGAGGAGGCGGCAGAGGCCGAGTTGCAGCCCTCCGAGTCCGCGGCACCGTGAGCCACGCGGATCCGCCGCCCCAAGCCCTCCTTCGAAGAATCTCATGAAGACCTTCATGACCTCGCTCGCCGCCTCGATGCTCCTGCTCGCGTGCGACCGCACGCCGACCGCGCCCGAGCCCGTCTCCGTGGTCGAGGCGCCGGCGGATCCGGCCGCGCGGCCGCTCGAGCCGCTGCGGGCGATCGTCGAGACCAATCGCGGCACCTTCACGATCGACCTCTTCGAGGAGGAGACGCCGCGCACGGTCGCGAGCTTCTGCCTGCTCGCCGCCGACGGCTTCTACGACGGCCAGGAGTTCTACGGACGCAGCGTGGTGGTTCGTCAGATCGGCCGCCCCGTGCCGGAGTTCTCTCCCGGTTGGACGCTTCCCCGCGAGTTCGCACCCGGCAAGTGGTTCGACCGCGGCGGACGAGTCGCCGCCACGCTCGTCACCACCAACGAAGACTCGCCGGCCCATGGTTCTGGCTTCTTCGTCACCGTGAAGGAGCAGGATCGGTGGAACCTGGTCTATCCGATCTTCGGCGACGTCGTCGCGGGCCAGGACGTCGTCGACTCGATCGGCGACGGGGACACGATCCGGCGGATCGTGATCGAAGGCGATCCGGCGCCGCTCTGGGCGAGATTTCCAGACGAGGTGACGCGCTGGCGGAACTCGCTTGCGCAGCTCGACGGGAGCACGATCGCCAAGCCGCCGGCGCGTTGAGCGACGCGGTCTCGGGCGACGGCCCGCTCAGTTCCAGCTCATGCCCTTGGGCCAGGACTTGTGCTCCTGGCGGTCGGCCAGCGCGACCAGGCGATCGAGGCTGAGCAGTTCGCTCGTCAGCAGCCGTGCCCGCTCGCGGGCATCGGGCTCCGCGAGCATCCGATAGCGAAGTTCGTCGTCCTTGAGCAGCGCATAGCTGACGAGTTCGACGAGCGCGTGCGTCGGCACGTCTTCGCGGGCGATCCATTCGCGAACCGCTTCGGCGCTGGCCATCCGCGACAGGCGCGGGCCTTCGAGCAGTTCCCGGAGCCTCCGTCTGACCGCCGCGAGGCGCGGGAGTCGCTCGCGGCTCTCGATGGGCACCATCTTGGCGAACCGGTAGAGCCGTCCCGGCGCCGGCTCCATCACCTCGAGGATCCGAGCCCGGCAGACCCCATGCAGGATGATGTTGTGACGTCCGTCCGGAAGCCTTGCATGCTGGACGATCTTGCCGACGCAGACCGCGGGACGGAGCGGCGGATCACCCACCGTCGGGCCATCCCACTCCGGTCCCGCCGGAATCGCCATCGCGATCGGCTTGGCCTGAAGGAGATTGCCGTTCTCCACCGACTCGAGGCAGTCCTCGACCATCTGCCGGTAGCGCGGCTCGAACAGGTGCAACGCCTGCGGAGCGTGGGGCAGGAGCACCGCACCGAAGAGTGGAAACAGCGCGATCGGCTCGTTGAAGTCGATGGTGATCGTGTCGGCCACGGCGGAATGGTAGGGAAGAAGGAGCCTCGAGAGAGGCGTCCGGCGATCGGTCCGCCCGACGAGGACCTGATGGGCCTGCGGACCACTCCGACCGATCGGGCCGCTCCGCGGGGCGAAGTTGGAGAACCTCCCGAGATCCGTCCGCTGCTGCGGCCTGTTCGCCCCGGAATCCTGCTCGGCGACGCGACCGGACGCCGATCGCGCACGAAGACTGCGCCATGCCCCTCTCCCTCGTCTCCATCCTCGAGTCGCCGCTCGTGCCCGCCATCCTGCTCGGGCTTGCCGCCGCGGCGCTCGCATGGGCAAGCAGGGTCCGCGACGACGCGCGACTGCTGGCCGCCGCCGGAACCGCCGCCGCCGGCCTGGTGCTCCTGCTCGCCCTCGCCTCGCTCGTCGACACCCCCGGCGAACAGGCCGAATCGACGGTCGCCAAGCTCGTCGCGGCGGCGGAGCAGGCCGACTTCGACGGCCCCGATGGCATGTTCTCGCTGCTCGCTCCCTCGGCGAGCCTGCACTTCGCCAAGGAGACCAATCCCGGCATCGACATCGACGGGCTGCAGGCGGCGTTTCGAACCCTCGGTCGACAGCACCGCATCCGCGAGAACGCGGTGCTCTCGCTCTCGGGCGAGACGGTCGCTGCGGATCGAGGCCGCTGCGAACTCTCCTGCCGAACGGTCACGAACAGTTCCTACGGCTCGCAGGTGCCCACCCGCTGGATCTTCGACGTCCGTCTCGACGAGTCGAGCGGCCGATGGCTCGTCCATCGCGTGGTCTTCGAGAGCCTGGCGGGGCGACCTGCGGACGCCTCCATCCTTCGCTAGCGGCCGAACCTCCGCTCGACGCGTTGCGGCAGGCGCCTCGAAAGAGCCGATGACGAGGAGCGCATGAGTCGATCGATCCGCATCCTGGTCCTGACTCTCGTGGTGGGCGGCGCGACCGCGATGATGGTCTGGAAGGCCCATGTCGACGAGGAGCGCCGTCTTCGCGAGGAGATCGCGAAGATCGAGGCCGAGATGGCCCGCGAGATCGCGGCTCGCGAGGCGATGATCGACCGGCTCGGACGAGATCGACGCCGGGCGATCGTCGAGATCCTCGCGCAGGAGCCGATCGACGCTCCATCGCCGGGCGGGCCATCGCTCGCCACCGAGGTCCGCTTCATCGAACTCGACGACGCGGGCCGCGAACTCGGTCGCCGCGACTTCTCGATCCCAGGCGACGTCCTCTTCATCGATGGATGGACCGCCCGCTTCCCGCGCGAGTCGGTCGCGGAGGGCGATCCGCTTCGCGGCTCGACCATCGTCCTGCTGCGTCGTCTCTACTCCGATCGCATGAACCCCGCCGACGGACATCCGATCGACACGCCTGGCGGCGTGCCCGACGGCTACGCCGCAAGCGAGGTCTCGCGGTTCGAGCAGTCGATCTGGAGGAACTTCTGGCGTCTGGCCTCGAGCGCCGACGCCGCGTCCGCGGCGGGGCTTCGCGTCGCGCAAGGAGAAGCGGTCTACAAGCGGGTCGCGCCGGGCGAGACCTACGAGCTGCTCGTCGAGGCGGCCGGCGGCATGACCCTGGTGCCCACCGCGAAGCCCGACGGCCTCGCGGTCGCCGGGGACCGGACGCCCTGATCGTGGCGAGGACCGCGCGGGCGATCGCCCTTTCGCAGCTGGCCGAGGAGATCGTCGAATGCTCGCGCTGCACCCGGTTGCGGCGCTGGTGCGAGCAGGTCGGTCGCGAGAAGCGACGCGCCTACGCGAACGAGCCGTACTGGTCGAAGCCCGTCCCCGGCTTCGGCGACCCCGCCGCGAAGGTCATGCTGATCGGTCTCGCACCCGGCGCCCACGGCGCCAACCGCACCGGTCGTCTCTTCACCGGCGACCGCTCGGGCGACTTCCTCTACGCGAGCCTCCATCGCACGGGCTTCGCGAACCAGGCCGAGTCGATCTCGAAGCGCGACGGACTTCGCCTTCGCGGCGCGTACATCTCCGCCGCCGCACGCTGCGCACCTCCCGCCAACAAGCCGACGCCTCCGGAGATCCGACGCTGCCGTCCCTTTCTGCTTCGCGAGATCGAGCTGCTTCGCCCGAAGGTGCTCGTCTGCCTCGGCGGCCTCGCCTGGGCCGCAGCCCTTGCGGCACTTGCCGACGCGGGCGAGACGATCCCCGTGCCGCGACCGAGATTCGCCCATGCCGCCGAGTCGATCATCGGCTCCACCACGCTGCTCGGCGCCTATCACCCGAGCCAGCAGAACACCTTCACGAAGCGCCTGACGCCCCCGATGCTCGATGCGGTCCTCGCTCGCGCCGGCACCATCGCATCGCGGTGACTCCGATCGATACACTCGCGCCGTGAACACGATCTCCAAGCCCGTCGACCTCCGCAGCGACACCGTCACCCGACCGACGCCTCTCATGATGAAGGCGATGGCGGAAGCCGAGCTCGGCGACGACGTCCTCGGGGACGATCCCACCGTCGCTCGACTCGAGCATCGCGTGGCCGATCTGCTCGGGATGGAGGCGGCCCTCTTCACGCCGAGCGGCACGATGGCGAACCAGCTCGCGATCCGCTCGGTGTGCGAGGCGGGCGACGAGATCCTCTGCCATCGCGACAGCCACATCCTGCACTACGAGACCGCGGCGCCCGCGGCACTCTCCGGGTGCATGGTGCTGCCGCTCGAAGGCGAGGTCGGACTGTTCGGCCCCGCTTCGGTCGAGTCGGCGATTCGACCGAAGGACCAGCACGCGCCGCGATCGCGGATGCTCGTGGTCGAGAACACCGTCAACCGCGCTGGCGGCACCACGTGGACGATCGAGGCCTTTCACGCCGTCTCGTCCGCGGCGCACGAGGCGGATCTTCACGTGCATGTCGATGGCGCGAGGCTCTGGAACGCCTGCGTCGCGGTCGGCTACGAGCCGCGCGACTTTCTCGATGCCGGCGCCGACAGCGTCTCGGTCTGCTTTTCGAAGGGTCTCGGCGCTCCGATCGGTTCGGCCCTGGCGGGCCCCGCCGCCCTCGTCGGCCGTGCGAAGCGCTTTCGCAAGATGTTCGGCGGCGCCATGCGGCAGAGCGGCCTGCTCGCCGCCGCCGCGCTGCACGCGATCGATCATCACTTCGAGCGGCTGATCGAGGACCACGCCAACGCCATTCGACTTGCGGCGGGGATCGCCGATGTTCCCGGGATCACCGTCGAGCCCGCGCCGCGCGGCGTGCGAACCAACATGGTGTTCCTGCGCGTCCCGGGCGATGCGCATGCGTTCTGCACCGCCCTCGCCCAGCGCGGCATCCGGATGATCCCGATGGGCGCCGGACGCGTCCGCGCGGTCACCCATCTCGACGTCGACGAGGATGGCATCGATCGGGCGATCGAGGCGGTGCGGGCCACGGCCTCGGGCTGACGCCGTCAGCCGAATCTCGAAAGGCCGAGGAATCCGATCGGAAGGTCGGTGCGGCCGTCGAGCGCGAGATCGGCGAGCGCCTCGCCCACCACCGGGACGAACTTGAATCCGTGGCCGGAGAAGCCCGCCGCGATCGCGACGCGCTCGTCGAGCGGATGGCGATCGATCAGGAAGTGCCCATCGGGCGAGTTCGTGTAGAGGCAGACCGAGGCCGATTCGACTCGTCCGCGAAGCCCGGGCACGTGTGTCGCGGCAAGCGACTCGATCGACGCGATCTCCGCCTCGGTGACCGTGCGATCCACGCGATCCGGCTCGGTGATCGCACCCTCGCCATGGATGGCGATCTTCGCCATCGCCTGCCCGGGATCGGTGGTCGCCGCGCTCGGATCGATCGGCACTCCGTAGAGCGGTCCAAGGCCCTCGCCCCGGTCGACGAGCCATGCCGGAAGCGCCGTCGGCATGGCGAGCCTTGGGGTCTCGGGCCGAATCCACGCCTGCACCTGCCGCGTCACGACGAGTTCGACGGGAAGCGGCGGCCCGCCGATCGGCGCGAGCAGCGACGAACTCCACGGCCCTGCCGCGATCACGAGGCGATCGGCGAGGAGCGTCTCCACCGCCTCCCCGTCCGACTGGCGAAGCGAGATCTCGATTCCTTCGTGTCGCGCCCGCCAGCCTCGCACCTCGACGCGATCGCGCAGGATCGCCCCGTCGCGTCGAGCCACGGCCGCGAGAGCGTGCAGGGTGCGTTCGCATCGAACGAACCCGGCGCCCGGCTCGAGGATGCCGCGCTGCGGACCACCTTCTTCATCGAAGAACTGCGGAAGTCGTCGGCGAAGCGCTTCGCCATCGAGCAACTCGACCGGAATCGAGTGCGTGGCGGCCGACTCGGCGCTTGCGGCGATGAGCGACGAATCGCGAGACCCCACGATCGCCACGCCGCACCGCTCGAGAATCCGATCTCCAGTCTCGTGTTCGAGGCGCTCGAATCCGGCAAAGGCGCGCCGAAGCAGCGGCACGTAGTCGGGGTGCTCGAAGTAGGCCATGCGGACCACACGGGTTCCGCCGTGGGAACTTCCGAGCCGATGTCCGAGCGGATGTCGATCGAGGCCGAGCACCCGCGCGCCGCGTCGCGCCAGTTCCCTGCACGCGGCGAGACCCATGCCGCCAAGACCGAGGACGATCACGTCGACGCGTGCGCTGGGTTCCACGGTTCAACGATAGAAGCGGACCCAGGCGACCGTCGAGCCGATCGGTCCGCCGCCGAACCCGCCGCCGCGCCCTAGTCGAGCCGCCGCCCGTCCCGGAACTGGCGATTGAAGAGCTCGCCATCGCCGACGAAGTCGAACCGTCCGGCATACCGGCCCTGCGAACCCTTCCGGACGCTCAGGATGTCGAAGTCCTCGGGAAGGTAGACGTCGCACAGGCCGCCCGAACCCACCCGGATCGTGACGTACTTGTCGCCGATCCACGTGCCGACGTCGGTGATGAGACCCTCGATCACAAACCACTGGCCTTCATACTCCCGCTCGAAGAGGGCGATCCGCTGGTCGTCGCTCCACCGATCGCTCGCGAGATCCTCGAGCACGGCGCGGAGATCGGTGCGGACGCTCGCGGACGAGGTCGCCGACTTGGAGGGAGGCGGCGTCCTCGAAGGCGGCGGCGGTGGCGCGATCTCCCGGCCATCCGAGTCGAGCATCGGCGGCATCGAGAAGTCGTCGCCATCGGCATCGCTCTCGTCGACGCTGCCGATCGCAAGCACGACGAGCACAGCTGCGAGCATTGCCGAGAGCAGGTGGGCACGGGCATTCGTCATGTCGATGGCTCCGGAATCGCCGCGCGGCGTCGCGGCAAGGTCATCCACGCGAAGAAGGCGATCGCCAGCAGCGAGGCGCCGAGGTCGATGGCGTCGAAGGTCCCCGGCACGAATCCGATCGCCTGCCCGGCTTCGCCGCCGAGGCCCGCGGCGACGACGGCGGCCAGCCAGAGCCGTGCACCGCGCGGATCGCATCCCTTCCAGATCGCCGTGAACGCGCACAGCCCGCTGAGAAGCCAGAGGGCCGCCGGCGCCGAACCGATCCACCATGCCGGAGGACGCCACGACCACGCCTCGGACTGGCGGCGCATCGACTCCACGATGGGATCGAGGCCGATCGCCCCGAACCATCCGAACATCGTGAGAGACGTGGGGCGATAGAGCACATAGGTCAAGCCGCCAGTTCCCATCGCCGCGATCGCCAGCGCGATCCACGTCGACGTCGCGACGCGACCAGACCAGTGAACTCCTCGATCGGACCCGGATCCGTTCATGCGAGCGATCACCCTCGGAGACCTCGCGGCGGACTCGTCGCGCCGTAGGCTTGAGCAAGACTACCCGTTGATCGTCGACTGCCAAAGCTCGAAGCCCCCGGGGATGTGCATCAGAGGTCGACCACCACTCCATCCGCTCGTCGGATCGCTGCCCTCAATCTCGGCACGGGCCCGCGATCGATCGCGAAGTCGATCCGGAGCGCGTCGAGCATCGGCCGCACCCGCTCCGGCTCGGGATGCTCCCCGCGGAATCCGGCCAACTCGAGTCCCGCCGGAGCCGAGCGTGCCGGATGCACCCGCTCCTCCGCTCCGAGCCAGTCGATGAGCGTGGGCACGAGGCCATCGCCGGGGAGATCGAGTCTGGTCGCGAGACGCCACTCGATCCGGGTGCCATCGGGCTTCTCGCGCCCGAACTGCTCGACCTCGCCCGCCTCGAAGCCGCGGGCGCGAGCCACCTCCGCCGCCTCGGGCAGCCGACACGCGGCCATCCAATGCGTGATCGCGGGAAGATCGCGGCGGGAGAGTCCGAAGGGCTCGCGGTGGTCGGGCGCCTTCGGATCGTTCGCGAGGATCTCGAGATAGCGATGCCCGCCGAGCGAGAGCAGCGCGTTGTGGGTGCCCCACTTCGCATGACGACCGCCGATCGCCGCTCTCACGCCGAGCCGCCGTTCGAGATCGTCGATGCCGGCCTCGAGCTCGGGCACCGACCAGATCAGATGGTCGAAGGCGTTCGGGGGGCGATCGTCGTGTTGCTGCACCGAGTCACCGATGGATCGTGACATGCCGATCGCCGGGACCGAGACGCCCTCGGGCCCGCGCCGCGCGGCGAGATCGAGACAGTCTCGCCGATGGCGGCCGGATGCGTCGAGTCGACGACACCTCGCCGGCTCAAGTCGCGATCGTCACGGGCATCGACGAAGCCGGATGCTCGTCGACGCCACGTTGGTCGAGTCGGCTCGTCAGTCCGGACAGGTGCCCCAGGCGGAAAGCAGCACACCCACATCGGTGCCGTTCACCATGCAGTTGCCGTCCAGATCGGCCGGGCAGCTGCCGCATTCGCCCCACGAACTCAGCAGGATCGCCAGGTCGCCGCCATCCACGCTCCCGTTGCCGTCGAGGTCGCCCACGCACGTCGGCGAGATCGTGAACCCGCGGACGACGATGACCCGATCGCCGCCGCCGAAGGTGGAGAAGAGGAAGTCGCCGGTCACCGGATCGATGGCCGCACCCTCCGCGCCGGACAGGCCGTTCACGAAGTCGCGGCGCGACGACGGAATCGGATCTCCGTTGCCGTCGATCGAGTACGCGCCGATCCGGCCCGCGCCGTACTCGGCGACCAGCACGCCGGGCTCGTCGAACTGCGGATTGCCCGCCGGGATGTAGACCACTCCCTCGGGGCGGCCGGAGATCTGAATTCCCTCGGAGACCTCGACGATGTCGAAGGTCCCGGACCCATCCGGCACGATCGCCGCGTCGTACCAGATGCTGGCGTTGTAGGAGAGGATCTTGAGACGACCCGCACCGGGGAAGCCGGGCGGCACGATCGTCAGCGATCCGGTCGAACTCGCGATGCCAAGTGCATCGAGATCGATGATTCGCGATGGCTCGACCGCGCCCTGCGGCACCTGACCGATCACGTTGATCGGGTAGCCGGTGTAGATGAGCACGTTGCCCGGACCGAAGATCAGTCCGCCGTCGATGTAGGGCGTCGAGGCGAAGATCTCCGCGTCGGCACACCCGAACCCGACGATGCGCCCATCGATGCCTCTGGTGAGACCGACTCGTCTCACGGTGCCCGCGGCGTTGTTCGCGCTGCCGCCGATGTAGAGCAGGTTCGGCTCGTTGGCGCGGATGAGCAGCCCTCCGTTGGGCGCCGGATTGCCCGGCACCGTCCCGAGGTCGGTCAACGAGTAGTCCTTCGCGTACTCGGATCCCATCTCCTGGCTCCACCCGGTCGAGGAGACGAGCAGCGCAGACACGATCGAAGCGACAAGGTCGGTGGTTCGAGACATCGGAGGCTCCTTCCGATGTCTTCTCTAGCCGGGTCCCGACGAGTCCGGACGCGCCGATTCCGATCTGGATCGATCAACGCACGGAAGCAGGTCGTTTGCTCGGGGTGATCACCCGACTCCCGAAGCGGTCCATCGTGTCGACGCGCGGACCAGGTCGTCGCGCGAGTGCAGCCGAACGCCGCGTCGTTCGATCGATCCGCGTCGATGCGAGTCTGCGATCGCGAAGACGACCTCTCGATCGAAGCCGTGCGAGGTGCCGCAACGCGGCGAGTCGGCTGAACGGGCACCGAGCCGCCGTCGCTGGCGAGACGCGACGGCCCGCTTGAAGCGGCCACTCGCGGCAATCCCGCCGCAACGAGTCGGACCAATCGGGGTGGCCGGATTCGAACCGACGACTTCCTGCTCCCAAAGCAGGCGCTCTACCAAGCTG